>NZ_NFIY01000010.1:0-82774 GCF_002163455.1 Megasphaera sp. An286
TGATACGAGAGTTCGCTTGTTAAGTAAGACTCTACCACAGAAAGCTTTTCTTCGAAAGAGTATTCTTTCCGGGATCGAGATCGTTTTAACCCATTATCCCCCAATTTTTGTAGGCAGCAACCCACGTTTTTAACTGGCAACTGCTCGACAGGCCATGTTTTTGTGAAATGGAAGCGTAGCTTCCCTGATTGTCCAGGTATTCTGATACCAGTTGCTTCTTAAATTCGTAACTGTATTTTGCCATAAAAAAACTGACCTCCAATCGTTAGATTTTTTGGTCTAACATTTGGGGGTCAGTTCACTGCCGGAAATCGCGGTACCGTCTTTTTTTAGCATAGAATAAATCAGTTGTGTTCCGTTGCTAGGGCCTGCTTCAGGGCTTTGGCGAACTGGTCGGGACAGGACGTGGGCTTGCCGCCGCACTGGATGCCTTCGAGGCGCTGGATTACGTCAGACGCGTCCATGCCTTCGACGAGGCGGCTGATGCCCTGCAAGTTGCCGGGACAGCCGCCGATAAAGCGGACGTTTTTGACGACGCCGCCGTCCAGATCAAAAAAGATTTGCTGGGAGCATACTCCCGCAGGGGTATAGCTGTACATGACCGAGGCCTCCTTATTTCTTCACTAATGCCAGGATGCTTTCCTTGGGATGGACGCCGACGAGGCGGCCTATTTCCGCGCCGTCCTTAAAGGCGACGAGGGTCGGGATGAGTTCGATTTGAAACTGCGACGCCAGTTCCCGCTGTTCGTCTACGTTTACCTTGCCGACCTTGATTTGGGGCTGTTCTTCGGCGATTTCATCGACGACGGGCGAAAGCATTTGGCACGGCCCGCACCAGGCGGCCCAGAAATCGACGAGGACGACGCCCTGGGCCGAGAGGATTTCCTGCTGAAAATTCGCTGCTGTAATCGTAGTTACTGCCATATATATCACTCCTTGGGATAGATTTTTCAAAGACATCTATAGTATACCAAAAAAGGATGGATTTGACAAATATATATCTGTTCAGGCTGGTAAAAGTAAGTTATAATAAGGGCAGTTACACTTGATATTCAGATAAGGAGATACCTATGAGAACTGGAACGGGAGTTGTCGACACCGTATTTGACAACGGCATGGTCAAGCTGCGGACGAACCGCAATAATTTGTATACGCCGTGCAGCGGCATGATTTGCAAAAACAACGCCCTGATCGACGCGAAGAACCCTATTGGAGCGATTAAAGGGCAATATGTACGATTTAATATTCCTGACGGAAAGATGGGCGTCGGCGGAGCTATGTGCTTCGGTATGCCCCTTCTGATGGTCCTCATCTGGGGTGCTTTCGGCTACGTAAACGGCGAAACCCTCGGCTGGGCTAAGGAACTGTCGGCCTTCGCCGGCATGATTTTCGGCGGCGTCGTCGGCGCCGTGCTGCTCAAACGCTACGAGAAAAAGGTCCGTGAAGCCAACACGATGGCGGAAATTACGGAAATCATCGTAGAACAGACTATTGAAATGGACGATTGGCCGGGAAAATCACAGCAAAATAATTCATAATAGGACTGCCAGGCGTGGGACCGGCATTCGTGGGACCGGCATTCGGAGGGCCGGTTCATGGCTTGCGGCTGAAACCGCAGCTTGTGGATGCTTTCTTGTATATTACGAGGAGCATCCATTTTGCATTTCCTGGCTGCATCGGGCAAAGGCTGCTCTCGTGATCCATACGGGCGTGACCGTGCCTTTGTAGAAGGGGACGGGATCTCCTGCGACGGTTCCGCCCATCTTGCCGACGATGGCGACAGTCGTGTCGCGGGCTTCCATAAAAATAGAATCGATTCCCTGGGCGAAGAGTTCTGCAAAGGTAAAGGCCGCTAATTTCGTACCGATGTGCCTGCCCCGCAGGGCGTTTGTCACGAGGAACCGGCCCCAGTGAAGCTGTCCGCCTTCATGCCAGGCGGCGGCCGTGCCGACGATGACGCCGTCCAGCTCGGCGACCCAGCACTGGGGCTCCATGGCTAGAAAGGCTTCAACGGCGTCCAGAGGGATGAGCTGCTCGCCGTGAAAGACGGCGGTCTGCAGGGCCATGACGGCTTCCATATCCTCGGTCCGGGCTTTTCTGTATCGTAATGATTCCATCAGTATCCTCCTGCTCTATACGTGAAGGCCGGCCTGGTAGGCTGCTTCCATGACCGGCTGGGTGCGGACGGCTCCGGCTTCCATGACGTTGGACGCGTACAGGCGGCCTTTGATTTCATACTGCTCGAAGTGCTCGACAAATCCGTCCAGGTCGCCGAGGGAGCGGGCAATGATGTCTTCGCCCAGGCCGGCGGAGACGATGTAGTATACTTCCTTGCGGCCGAGATGCTGCCAAATGGGATAGGTGCGGTCGATACATGCCTTCATCTGAGCGCTGACGCCGTAAAAATAGACGGGCGTCGCCAGTACGACGACGTCGGCCTGCTGGAAGGCGCCGAGGATGTCTGCCATGTCGTCCTTCTGGATGCAGGCTCCGCCATTGCGCATGCAGGCGTCGCAGGCCCGGCAGAAGCCGATGCGTTTTTCCGCCAGGGGGATAAAGCGTACGCTGTGGCCCGCCGCCTCGGCTCCTTGCTGAAATTGGCGGCACAAGAGGTTCGTGTTTCCGTTTTTTCTGGGGCTGCCCGATAGGATTACGATGTGTTTCATCAGCTGTCATCTCCTTAACGCGTAGTTTCCTTTTACTATTTCATTATACTATATTATTTCCTGCAGCGTATAAGCGTATAACTAAAAACGGCATAGCCGCGAGGGGCTATGCCGTGGTGGCTCGATGTCCGTTTCTCTTAGAATGCCGGGAGAATCGTGCCTTGGAAGTGTTCGTTGATGAATTTTTTAATCGGTTCAGACTGGTAGATAGCCAGGACTTTTTTATACGTTTCGTTATTGGCTTCATCTTCGCGGACGACCATGATGTTAGCGTACGGCGAATCCTTGTCTTCTACGAGGAGGGAATCCTTCTGCGGGTTTAAGCCGGCCGGGATGGCGTAGTTCGTGTTGACGCAGGCCAAGTCCGTATCGTCGAGGGAACGGGGAATCTGGGCGGCGTCGAGCTCGATGAATTCGAGGTGCTTCGGATTGTTTACGACATCCGGTACGGAGGCGTCGACGGAGGTGCCGTTTTTAAGGGTGATGAGGCCGACTTGCTGCAGGAGCAGGAGGGCGCGGCCGCCGTTGGTCGGGTCGTTCGGAATGGTAACCTTAGCGCCGTCGGCGACTTCGCTGATGTTTTTATATTTGTGGGAATATACGGCCATGGGCAGGATAATGGTCTTGCCGATAGAGGTCAGCTTCATGCCCTGGTTTTTGACGACGTTGTCGAGGTAGGGCTGATGCTGCATGGAGTTCATATCCAAATCGCCTTCGGCCAAGGCTTTGTTGGGCTGTACAAAATCGTTGAATTCGACGACCTTGATGGTCAGGCCTTGTTTTTCTGCTTCTTTAGCTACTTGTTCCATGACTTCCGCATGGGGGCCGGCCGTTACGCCGATGGCGATTTCCTTTTTGTCGGCCGAGCCGCTGTCGGAGCTGCCGCAGCCGGCGGCAAATACGCAGGTCGCGGCGATGAGGGCCGCAGCAAGGAGTTTTTTGATAGAAGAGTTCATGAGTTGTTCATCCTTTCTGATACTGAATCAATCACATGGCAAGAGGCAGGATGGCCTGCCATAGGATGGGCCGGCGATGATACGGGTAAAAAGAAAAGCCGTCGACAGATGACGGCTTTGGTTACGTATGTGTTCATCTGTCGGATGTATCCGCTGGACTTGGCACCTATCCCATTTGGGGGTTGCCGCAGCGTCATAGGGCCATTCCCTCGGCTGCTCTTGATGAAATCAATATATGATTGTTGATAAAAATCATACCATCTCTTGTGCCGAATGTCAATGTTTTGGCAGCAGAATTTTTCCGACGACAAAAGACGGAGGCAGGATTCCTGCCTCCGCTTTTGGATGTGTGATGGTGTCTCGTTATATATGGTGGTTTAGTAGTTATCGTTTTTCAATTCAAAGAAAGCTTGCGGATGGGCACAGACCGGGCATACTTCCGGAGCTTCTTCGCCTTCGACGATAAATCCGCAGTTGCGGCATACCCATGTTTTCGTCGCCGGTTTCTTGAAGACCGTGCCGTTTTCGATGTTGGCCAAGAGGGCCAGGTAGCGTTCTTCATGGTGTTTTTCGATTTCCGCTACTTTTTCAAACAGGTAGGCGATGTGTTCGAAGCCTTCTTCTCTGGCTTCTTTTGCGAAGGTCGGATACATTTCCGTCCATTCGTAATGTTCGCCTGCGGCGGCATCTTTCAGCGCGTCGATGTCGTTCGGCATGCCGTCGTTGAGCAGTTTGAACCAGATTTTAGCGTGTTCTTTTTCGTTGTTGGCTGTTTCTTCAAAGAAGGCTTTGATCTGTTCGTAGCCGGCTTTTTTCGCTACGCTTGCATAATAGGTGTATTTATTTCTTGCTTGGGATTCGCCGGCAAATGCTGCCATTAAGTTTTTTTCAGTTTTGCTTCCTTTTAATTCCATATCGATACCTCCATAATTTCATACGTAAACTCGCAGCCTGTGCTGCCTCTTGTCAGGTCTCTTTCCTGACCTCTGAGTACATTATACTCTATTTGCAAAATAAAATCAATGGATAATAATTATTTTTTAATAAAATATGAAAAAAATTATTCTTTCACTGTGTCCGACTCAGAGCGCCGCGGCTCTTTGGCATCGTCAGTGTGTTTCGATTCCGTGTCCTTGCTGCTTTCGCGGGATACGGAACGCTTCGGCTCGGAAACGGCCTGTTCGGCATCTTCGGCCTTAGAGGAAAGCCTGCTTTCGGCTTCCTTTTTTATGGCGTCGATGTCGGCGTGGGACGAGGAGAACGTTTCGAGGGTGTCGTTCAGCGTGTCGGACAAGGTGCTCTGCGTATCTTTCGCCGTGTCGGTCAGGTCGCCGTACTTTTCCTTGAGATGGGTTTCCAGCTCGCTGACTTGGCCGGGATACATCGTTTTCAGCCGTTCGAAGAGCTCGGCCTTTGAGGCGTTTCCCCGCTTGACCGCTTCTTCGAAGACCTTGTATTCCTGATAATAGGCAAGCCAGCGCTGGAGGCGGGCGTAGTCGTTGCTCAGGAACGACTGGACGCTGAGAAAGGAAAAGACCAGCGTCAGGACGAGGCATATGACGACTTTTCCCATTATCCGTCCCTCCTTTGCGGGTTTCTGGCATTGCGGGCCGTGCGGTGGCAGGCCTGGCTGGCGTACGACGCGGTCAGGGCCGCGAACAGCAGGGCCAGGACGGCGAAGGCCATCGTCGAGACGGACAGCGTCGGCAGGGGCAGCAGATCCGAGAAGATATACGGCGGCAGGCTGTATACGGCGATGGAGGCGAGGAGCGCCAGGGCAAAGGCGAAGAACAATATAGTGCTGACGATATTGAATAAGGCCCCGAATATGTCTAGAAAGGGGCTGGCAATGGCCTTTGCTGCCTGGGGAATGGCGGCCTTGTCATTCCACTGCAGCTCGTCTTCATCGGCTGTCCGTTCCGCAGGCCGTTTCGCCTTAGGACGCTGGGGCCCTTCGGCGTAAGCATCGTAGTTTCGGGGCGGCTCGGGCTGCGGCATGGGGTAGTAGGCTTTCCGGATTTTGGGGCGGCGATGGGCCGGGTCTTTTTCCCAATCGTAGAATTGGGACGCCTTGGCAGGGGCAGCCTCGGGCGCCTCCTGCGCCGGCGCGTCGGCGGAGCCGGTCATGCTGAGATTGTCTTCCGGCACGATGGGTTTGCCGATATAGTAGCGGTATATGTTTTTAGGATGGCCCAGTTTGGCGCATACTTCTTCTTCCGTCAGGCCCTTTTTCGCGCCCAGGCGGAACTGTTCTTCGCAGTCTTCCAAGATCCCTTTCAAATCGGTCTTGTCGCTGCGGCGGAAGTAATACTTCAAGAGGTCCATGAATTCCGTCTTTCTCATGGTTTTTTACCTTTCCGTGCGGCGCTGCTTCAGGGCCGCTTCGTACTGCTGGTGGTATTTGGCGCCGTACTGCCAGGCGGCGATGGAAATGGCCATGACGGCGATGATGATAACGAAGCGCAGGGGCGTCGGTAAGTGGGATAAGAAGGAAATAGCCGCCAACGGCTCGGCTTCCAGGGCGATACAAACGGCGACCCAGATCAGCAGGGCCAGGGTCATGAGCGTGCAGACGCCGCCGAGGGTATAGAGAAGCAAATACGTATAGCGCAGTTTTTGTAAGTTCGGTGTCAAGTCGGTGCCTCCTTGCAGAAAATAAAAAAAAGATAGGGGCTCGATAGGCCGGCTATTATCCAATATACTACCACAGGGAGGGCGAAAAGGGAATAGAAGGGCTGCCGGGCCTCTTTTTCTCTATCCTTTTCGGGCGTTACCCTATATACTATATATACTATCGTTTTTTATCAGAAAAGGAGAATGTATATGGCAAATTTTATTCGGTATCATATCGGCGACGTCGTGCAGATGAAAAAGCCCCATCCCTGCGGCTCAAACGAATGGGAGGTCATGCGTATCGGCGTCGATTTCGTCATCCGCTGCTGCGGCTGCGGCCATCGGGTCATGATTCCCCGGCCGAAGTTTGAAAAGGCCGTGAAGAAAATTTTAAAACAAGCCGAAGAAGACGTGTAAAAAAAGTAAAATTTTTAAGAAAAGGTATTTTTATTTCGCCTCCAGTGTGTTACAATTTATGTCAGCCATTACTTTATCGATTTACCTTGATAAAGTAATAAAGCAAAATAGACAGACGTAAAAGGAGGTCATGCGATGAAACCGAATACGCTTGATGGGGTGAAAATGCTTCATCATGACGAAATGCGCAATTATGACCGAATTCAGGGAAAGATTATTTCCGTAATCATGAACCACGGCTGCAAGATCGTCGAGACGCCGAGCTTTGAAGATTACGACGTATATCAGCATTTTTTTCCGCACCTGCGCCGGCAGATGGTAAAGACCGTCGATACGGACGGACGGGTCCTCGTCCTGCGTCCCGACGTGACGCTGCCCCTCGTAGAGTCGGCGGCCCGGGAGTTTCCCCGGCCGAACCAGCTGCTGAAGTTCGGTTACGTGAGCACCGTCTTTCGGGAATATTTCGGCCGCAGCACCTACGGCAAGGATTTCCTGCAGGGCGGCATTGAAATCCTCGGCGATCCGAGCCCCGAGTGCGACGGCGAGGTCATCGTCATGGCCGCGGAAATCCTCAAGGCCGTCGGCGTCGAAAACATCCGCATCGACATCGGCACCGCAGCGTATACGCAGGCCTTGTTCGACGCCCTGCCCTTGCAGGAAGCGGAGAAGGACCGGCTGCGGGCCTATCTGGCCGACCGCAATCTCGTCGCCCTGCGCCGCTATCTGAGCGGCTTGTCCCTGCCGGGAAACGCCCGCTGCGCCCTGGAAGCGCTGCCGGTCCTGTTCGGACCGTACGCCCAGACCCTGGGCAAGGCGAAGGACTATTGCCTGAACAGCGGCATGCTCAACGCCCTGGCGCGGCTGGAAAAAATCTACGATTATATTTTATACGCCGGCTTTGCCGACAAGGTGCAGCTCGACTTTGGCTTTGCCAGCCGGCTGGGCTATTATACGGACATGGTGTTCAAGGTATATGTCGACGGCGCGCTGTACGACGTCATCGACGGCGGCCGCTACGATACGCTGTCGGCCCAGTTCGGCATCGACCGGCCGGCCTGCGGCTTCGGCATGAACATCAACTTATTGTACGAATTCATGAACGACGCCGGCCTGCTGGCGCAAACAGAGCCGTCGTTCCAGCTGGCCGTTTCCTACGCGGCGTCGGATCAGGTCATGGTCCGCGATTTGATGCGCTGGCGCAGCCAGGGATTCCGCGTGGCGGCCTATCCCGAATCGTCCTTTATCGACAGCCGCGATTACAGCATTCACGCCGTATACCGCGGCGGCTCGTATTACAAGGACGGCCGGGCCGTGACGGCGGCAGACCTGGAAGACGCGATGAGGGGGCTTTAAGATGGCAATTCACATTGCCCTGGCTAAGGGGCGCATACACAAGGCGGTCATGGCCTATTTGCAGGAAAGCGGCTATGCCTTTCCGACCTATACCGCCGACAGCCGTAAGCTGATTTTTGAAGACAGTACGGGAACGCTCAAGGTGACCCTCGTCAAATCGCCGGACGTAGCCGTCTACGTCGAACGGGGAGCGGCTGACGTGGGCATCGTCGGCGAAGACGTCCTGCTGGAAGAAGCGCCGGGAGCCGGCGTGTACGAAATCTTCGATTTGGGCATCGGCCGCTGCCGCATGGCCGTCGCGGCCATTGCCGGCAAGCCCGTGGATATGACGAAGCGCATTACCGTCGGCACGAAGTATCCCCGCATCGCCCGCCGCCATTTCGAGCAGAATCACCGCAGCGTCGATATTATCAAGCTGAACGGGTCCGTCGAGCTGGCGCCTATCGTGGGGCTGGCCGACGTCATCGTCGATATCGTCGAGACGGGAAATACGCTGAAAGCCAACGGCCTGGAGGTCGTCGAGTATTTCATGGATTTCAGCGCCCGCATGATCTGCAATCCCGTGTCGTTTAAGATGAAATACGAAGACATACGGCGTCTCGTCGACGTCGTCAAAGAGAAGGATTTGGAAGCATAAGCGAGGGGGCATGGACAGTGGAATGGATAGAAGTTCCTGAAGAAGGGCTGACGCTGCGGCAGGTCCGGGCGATTACGGCGCGGAACCAGTCGGAAAGCGAGGCCATTCGCCAGAGAGTAGAACATATTTTGCAGGCTGTGCAGGAACGGGGCGACGAAGCCCTGAAGGAATTTACGGCCATATTTGACGGGCCCTTTCTCGATTCGTTTCTCGTAACGGAAGAAGAAATCGACGCGGCCGTCGCGGCTGTTGGATCCGACTTCATGGCTGTGTTGGAAGAGGCGGCGGCCAATATCCGGACGTATCACGAACGGCAGGTCGAGACGACGTGGATGGATACGTTCCGCCCCGGCGTGCGCTTAGGGGCGAAGTTTACGCCGATACAGCGCGTCGGCGTGTACGTTCCCGGCGGCACGGCGGCCTATCCGTCGACGGTGCTCATGGATATCATCCCGGCTCACGTCGCCGGCGTGCCGTCTATTGCCGTCTTTACGCCGCCCAAGAAGGACGGCTCCGTCAATCCCTATATTTTGGCGGCGGCCCGCGTCGCCGGCGCGACGGAAATCTACAAAGCCGGCGGAGCCCAGGGCGTTGCCGCGGCAGCCTTTGGCACCGAATCCATCCCGCCGGTCTTTAAAATCGTCGGGCCGGGCAACGCCTACGTAGCCATGGCCAAGCGCCTCGTCTTCGGTACCGTCGGCATCGACATGATCGCCGGGCCGAGCGAGGTCGGCGTGCTGGCCGACGATACGGCCAATCCCGTCTGGGTGGCGGCGGACCTGCTGGCCCAGGCAGAACACGACGCGCGGGCGGCGGTTTTCCTCGTCACGCCGAGCCGAGCCTTGGCGGAAAAAGTAGAAGCAGAGGTCCGTCGGCAGCTCGACGAATTGCCGCGGCGGGATATTGCCGCGCCGTCGGTAGAACAGTACGGAAAGATTTTTGTGACGAAGGATATGAACCAGGCCGTCGAGGTCATGAACCTCATTGCGCCGGAGCATTTGGAGCTGGATACGGCCGACGCTGAAACTCTGGCTGGAGATATCGTCAACGCCGGCGCGATTTTCATCGGCCCCTATACGCCGGAGCCCATCGGCGACTACTTCGCCGGGCCGAACCATACCTTGCCGACGATGGGGACGGCGGCCTTTTCGTCGCCTCTGGGCGTGTACGATTTCGTCAAGCGCAGCAGCCTGCTGCAGTACGATAAGGAAGCCTTTGAAGCCGTCGCGGAAAAAGTCATGGCCTTTGCCAATGTCGAAGGCCTGCAAGCTCACGGGCTGGCTGTAAAGAGGAGGATGGACCATGAATAAAGAATGGCTACGCCGGACGATACGTTCCTTCGAGCCCTACGTCGTCCCGGAAATCAAGGAGCGCACCGTCATCAACGCCAACGAAAGTCCTTATAATATATTTGATTTTCCCGAAGTGAAGGCGGAATTTTTGGCCCGCCTGAGCCAAACGCCGTCGTATCACTATCCCGATCCTTTCGCCGAGGAGCTGCGGGCGGCCTTGGCCGAATACGTGTCGTGCCGGCCTGAGGAAGTCCTCGTCGGCTGCGGCGGCGATGAAATCATCAGCATCATTGCCAATACCTTTTTGAACGAAGGCGATACGGTCCTCGTCCACGGGCCGACCTTCGACATATACGGCATCGACGCCCAAATCGTCGGGGCCAAGGTCGTAGAGATTCCCGACTTGCCGGGCTTTTCGCGCGACAGGAAGTCCTTGCTGCAGGCTGTACAGGAGCTGCAGCCGAAGCTGACGGTACTCTGCAATCCCAATAACCCGACAGGCGAGCTCCTGCCTCTGTCGTTCTTGGAAGAGGTCTTACAGGCCTCGCCGAATCCTGTCGTCGTCGACGAAGCGTATATCGAATTTGCCGGCAGCGACAGCATCATTACCAAGCTGGCCGATTACGACAACCTCATCGTCATCCGCACCTTGTCCAAGGCCTTTGGGTTGGCCGGTGTCCGCGTCGGCTACGCCGTGGCGCAGAAGGATGTCATCGACGCCTTGTCGCTGGTCAAGCTGGTCTACAATGTAGGTAATTTAGCGCAGATTGCGGCGCTGGCGGCCATGAAATACCGCGATGTGATATTGGCCCATAACATCCCGCCGACCATTGCCGCCCGCGAGTATCTGGCGGCGGAGCTGAAGCAGATAGACGGCGTCACCGTATACGACAGCGTGACCAACTTCGTCCTCATCCGGGTGCCCGACGGGCCGGCCGTCGTCAATGCCTTGAAGAAGGCCGACATCTGCGTCCGCTTTTACAAGGCCGCGGCCCTGCAGAACTGCCTGCGCATTACCGTTACGACGAGGGACGTCGTACAAAGAGTTGTCGAAGTGATTCGAAAGGAGGTCGGCCATGCGTAGCGCCCAGATAGAACGGGAAACGGCGGAAACGCAGATTGCCCTTTCTCTCAATATAGACGGTACGGGAACCTTTGCCGGTACGACGGGCATCGGCTTTCTCGACCACATGATGAATTTGCTGGCCTGCCACGGTGGCATGGATATTACCCTCCACGTCCACGGCGATTTGGATGTAGACACCCATCACACCGTGGAGGATCTGGCTATTGTATTGGGCGGCGCGCTGGCTCAGGCCTTGGGCGACAAAAAGGGCATCCGCCGCTACGGCATGTTTTACTGCCCCATGGACGAAGCCCTGACCCGCGTCGTCGTCGACCTGAGCGGACGGCCCTATCTGGTATACGACGTGAAGCTGAATGTCGAGCGCATCGGCGCCTTCGAGACGGAAATGCTGAAGGAATTTCTCTACGCCTTATCCGTCCACGGCCGCATGAACCTGCACGTGACGAATCTCTACGGCGAAAACGCCCACCACATCGTCGAATCGGTTTTCAAGGCCCTCGGCCACGCCCTGCGCGAAGCCGTGTCGCTCAGCGGCGACGAGTCGGCCGTCTTGTCTACGAAGGGGGTGCTGTAGCGTGAAGGTAGCTGTTATTGATTACGAAGTTGGCAATTTGGCCAACGTGTACAACGCCTGGAAGCGCCTGGGCGTGGCCGTCGACATTACCCGCGACCCGGCGGTCATCCGGCAGGCCGATTTCATCGAGCTGCCCGGCGTCGGGGCCATTCGCGACGCCATGGCGAACCTGAAGAAATTCGAGCTCATTCCCGTACTGGAAGAACAGGTCCGGGCGGGCAAGTTTTTCATGGGCGTATGCCTGGGCATGCAGGCGTTGTTTGAAAAGGATTACGAAGGCGGCGAATACGACTGCCTCGGCTTTCTGCCCGGCGACATCGTGCCATTCCGCACGGCGCTGAAGGTGCCGCATATGGGCTGGAACGAGCTGGAATTCCGCGGCAGCCACTGGCTGCAGAAGGGGCTTCCGGCCCATCCCTACGTGTATTTTGTCCATTCCTATCATAAGTCGCCTGCCGATTCGCCTGACGTCATCGCTACGGCCGATTACGGACAGGCCGTGCCGGCTATCTGCGGCAGGGACAACGTCCTGGGATTTCAGTTCCATCCCGAAAAGAGCGGCCCCGTAGGGGCGCGGCTCCTGCAGAATGTCATTGCGTACGTACAAGAGAAAGGATGAGACTATGATCGTATTTCCGGCGATAGATATACAAGGCGGCAAGGTCGTCCGCCTGCGCCAGGGCGTGAAGGAAGACAGCACGACTTACTTTGACGACCCCGTAAAGACGGCCGTCAAGTGGCGCGATGAAGGGGCTATGTTCCTGCATGTCGTCGATTTGGACGGCGCTTTTTCCGGCAATCGCCGCAATGCCGACGTCATTGGCCGCATCTGCGACACCGTCGACATTCCCGTCCAGGTAGGCGGCGGCATCCGCAGCGAAGAAGCGATTGCAACGTATTTGGAAGAAGGGGTCAACCGGGTCATCATCGGCTCCAAGGCCGTAGAAGACGCCGCCTTTATTACGGACATGGCCAAGAAATACGGCTCGGCCCTGGCTGTTTCCATCGACGCCAAGGGCGACATGGTGGCGACGCGGGGCTGGGTAGACGGCAGCGATAAGGAAGTCCTGCCCTTTGCCCATTTCCTCTTGTCCATCGGCGTCAACACCATCGTGTACACCGACATCAGCCGCGACGGCATGCTGACGGGGCCGAACATGGAAATGCTGTCCCTGCTGCAGCAGCTGCCCTTCATCCGCCTCATCGCCTCAGGCGGCGTGAGCGGCATCGACGATTTGAAGCAGCTCCAGGCCATGAAGGTCTACGGGGCTATTACGGGGAAGGCCTTGTACGAGGGGAAAGTCACAATAGCTCAAATCCGGGCGTTAGGGGGAATGTAGGATGCTGGCCAAACGAATCGTACCGTGCCTGGACGTGCGCGACGGCCGCGTCGTCAAGGGCAAGCAGTTTAAAAATATACGCGACGTAGACGACCCGGTGAAATTAGGGAAATTTTACTCGGAGCAGGGTGCCGATGAGCTCGTTTTCTACGATATTACGGCGACCCATGAAAAGCGGAATATCTTCATCGACGTCGTCCGGGCCGTAGCTGAAGCTATCGACATTCCCTTTACGATCGGCGGCGGCATCGCCAGTATCGACGATTTCCATCAGGTACTGCGGGCCGGGGCCGACAAGGTGTCGGTCAATTCGGCGGCAGTGATGCGGCCCGACCTCATCCGCGAGGCGGCGCTGCGCTTCGGCAGCCAGTGCGTCGTCTTGTCCATCGACGCCAAGCGCGACGGCCGCGGCGGCTGGCAGGTCTACGTCGAAGGCGGCCGGAAAAATACGGGCATCGATGCCATTGCCTGGGCAAAGCAGGGCGTGGCCCTGGGAGCTGGGGAAATCTGCATGAATTCCATGGATGCCGACGGCGAAAAGGCCGGCTTTGATTTAGAGCTGAACCGCCGTCTGGCGACGGAGCTGCCCGTGCCGATTATCGCTTCCGGCGGAGCCGGCACGATGGAAGATTTCAAGCGCGTCTTTGACGTCGGCGTCGATGCCGCCTTGGCGGCGTCGGTCTTTCATTTCGGGCAGATTCCGATTCCCGAGCTGAAAAAATACCTGAGCGAACAGGGCGTCGCCATGAGAGGAGCAGAATAGTGGAAACAGTACGTTTGACGGATATAAAATTTGACGACAAGGGCCTCGTGCCGGCCGTTGTGCAGGAAGGGCGGAGCGGCAAGGTCCTCATGGTCGCTTATATGAACGCCGAATCGCTGCGAAAGACCGTCGAAAGCGGCGAAACGTGGTTTTACAGCCGCAGCCGGCAGGAGCTGTGGCATAAGGGCGAAACGTCGGGCCATTTCCAGAAGGTACGGGATATCTTTGTCGACTGCGACGCCGACACGCTTCTGGTCGTCGTAGACCAGATCGGCGCGGCCTGCCATACGGGCAGCAAGTCGTGCTTCTTCCGCCGCCTCGACGGCTGGGACGGGACGTATGCGGGCAGCCTGTCTATGCTGTCCGATTTGCGCGACGAAATTGAAGAAAAGAAGATTCATCCGACGGAAAAATCGTATACGGCCTATTTGCTCCAGACCGGCATGGATAAGATCTGCAAGAAAATCGGCGAAGAATCGGCGGAGGTCATCATTGCCGCCAAAAACGCCGACGCCGGCGACGGCGCCGACCTGCGCCTGGAAGTATGCAAGGAATCGGCCGATTTGCTCTATCACCTATCTGTATTGTGGGAAGCGGCCGGCGTCAGCGTCAACGACGTCATGGCCGTATTGGAAGAACGGTCCCACGTCAAGGGAAATAAGAAAACGGTCGGGCATTTAGATAAGACCTTTTAAGGAGTCATCATGAAAACTGTTATTTTTGACGTAGACGGCGTGCTTCTCAGCGAAAAACGCTATTTCGACGTGTCGGCCCTGACGGTATGGGAATGGTACTACAGCCCGTCGTTTATGAATCTGGGCCATGAAACGGTCAGGGCGGAGCTGACAGACGAAGAAATCGACGCCCTGCGAGCCCGCTTTTGGCTCGACGACGCCATCCTGATCTGGCTCAAGAAACACGGCGTCAACAGCAACTGGGACATGACCCACGCCCATATCGCGGCGACGTTGTGGATGCTGCTGGAGCAATACAAGGCCGACGGCCATTCGCTGGACGATATTGTCATAGAATCGATGGCCGACGTCTGCGCCCTGGGCCGGCGGCTGCAAGGGTACGCCGTTCCCGACGCCGCAGCGGTCATGGAGCGCCTTGCCGGAGCCGTGCCGGACGATGCCGGCAAGGATGACGTGTTCGCGTATTTGACGAAAGCCATCGAAGCCTCCTTGGGGATTGTCGCGCCATGGTCGGCTCTCGATTCCCCCTTATGGCAGCGGCACTTTGAAGCCTTTCAGGAATGGTATTTCGGCGACGAATTGTATGAACAGACCTACGGCAAAACGCCCTATGCGCCAGGGAAGGAGGGATTTCTGCGCCGTGAAGTCCCCTTGGGAACGGCCGAGGGCATACGGCGTATGTTTCAGGAGCTGAAGCGGCGCGGCTATGCCCTGGCCATTGCTACAGGCCGGTCGTACATGGAAATGGCCGTGCCCTTTGCGGCCTATCATTGGGACGAAGAATTCGATCCCCGTCACGTGGCGACCTATACGGACGTAGAGGAAGCGTCGAAGATGCTGGGCCTGTCCCTTGACAAGCCGAATCCCTTCGCCTATTATGCCGGGGCCTTCGGTACCTATCCTGAGCGGTATGCCGAGTATGTCAGCCGCCCTGATGAGTTCAAGGACGGCGAGTACTACATCGTCGGTGATTCCATGGCTGACATCTGGTGCGCCAAGGCCATGGGAGCCGTCATGATCGGAACGCTTACGGGACTGGACGGCCCGGCGGCGCGGGCTATGTTCGAAGCGGAGAAGGCCGATTACATTGTCGATTCTGTTGAAGATATATTGAATATATTAAAATAATACCCTATTTAAGAATAATAGAGTTGATCATTTTTCTAATGCATTTTCTATGTATTTATATCTGGCCATTGATAGTGAGGTGAGAGACGATGGTGAAAAGAATCGTTTTTCTTTGTTGCGCTTTTTTTCTAATGGTAAGTGGAATTTGTTTTGCTAGAACTTCTGTAACAATAAATAAAAATGAAGGATACTCTCCATATAACGGTTGGGTCATGGCTGATATGACTTTAGAAAACGGACTGGTTTCTAAAAATGCTGCATACTCTATGCGTGTATTTAAAGATTTTGGGTTAATTCCTGTAGCTTATTGTAGTTCGGGAGGTTCTCATTTAGGATCTTATGTGATTTTTTATGTAAATCCCTGTAACAATTGCTTAATTGTTGGAAAAGGAGGGATGGCTTCGCATGGAGATATTTATTCTTCTGATTTAAATCCATTTAAATATACGGGAAATTTTGTTTATGGAACAGATCTTGTAGAATATAAGGACCTGTATAGAAAGGTAATTGATACAGCAAAACAAGAATTTTATAAATATCAAAAACAAAATTCACGTTTAGAAGAAACTAAGTAAAAACAGGGACTGGCACGTGTTTATGTGTGCCAGTCCTTGCTTGCTGAGAGAGAGAAAATATATAAAGGAATGTGGTATCGGAATTATTGACGAGCTGCTTTGACGGAAGCGATGAACTTTTTAGCCGCTTCGGTGATTTCAGCCGGCGTTTTTCCGCCGCCTGTCAGCGCTCCGCCTGCGCCGACAGCTACGCAGCCAGCTTTGATCCATTCGCCGGCGTTTTCGGCGTTGACGCCGCCTGTCGGCATGAGAGGAGCCTGAGGAATGGGGCCGTGGATGGCTTTGATCGCTTTCATGCCCAAAATTTCGCCCGGGAAGATCTTGATGACGTCGGCGCCGGCTTCGAGAGCGGCGATGACGCCGTTGAGGGTCGTCGTGCCGGGCATGACTGCGATGCGGTAGCGGTTGCACAGCTTGACCGTTTCCAAATCGAAGGACGGCGAAACGATGAACTGCGCGCCGTTTAAGATGGCGATGCGGGCCGTGACGGCGTCGAGGACGGTGCCGGCGCCGATGACGACGTCGGGGTTATCGGCATATTTCTTGGACAACGCGGCGATGACTTCATGAGCCTGAGGCGTCGTGAAGGCCAATTCGATAATCGTGACGCCGCCGGCGATGCAAGCGTCGGACATAGCCATGGCTTCTTCCGCGTCTTTGCCGCGAATGACGGCGCAAACGCCGACTTCCTGAATTTTCTTTACTACGTCGATCTTATCCATCATGTGAGTTCCTCCTATACATTCTGCTTGATCTTTTCAATCATGTCTGCGTATTCTTCGTCGGTCAGGAAGACGCGCTGCGGGTTCATCTCGAAGGTCGTGTTCCATTCGAACTGGTCCTTGTACTTCGGCACGAGGTGGACGTGCAGGTGACAGCCCGTGTCGGCGTAGGAGCCGTAGTTGACCTTGTCAGGATGAAAGGCCGCGTGAATGGCCTTGGCGGCGCGGGCTACGTCGTCATAAAAGGCATGGCGTTCTTCGGCGCTCATGTCGGTCATTTCGCTGATGTGGCCCTTATAGGCGACGATGCAGCGGCCGGGATGGCTCTGTTCCTTGAATAAGATGAGCATGCTGACGGACAAGTCGCAGATGTAGATGCCGAACTTCGCCAGCGGCTCGCCTTTTACGCAATATCCGCAGTGGGTGTCGATCATAACCAATCTCCTCCTATGGATACAAAGAATACGGGAAGGCCGGCGAATGCGGCGTCGGCCCTTCCTGTATAAACTTGTATACTAGTATTATATCAGATAGTTCCCAATAATTTCAATCTATTTTCCAAGATTATTCGATGGTGCCGTGTTCCCATTTGCCGTTGTTCAGGTCTTCGGCAATCTGTTTGAATTTGTCGTCTGTCAAACCGTAGAAGAAGTACAGGATGATGGCGGCAATGCCGAGGGCGACGCCGGGGTACAAGGTCATGGCGGCCTTGATGCCCGTCAGGGTCATTTCGCTCTGTACGGCGTTGGCTACATAGCCCGTGAGGACCAGGATGCCCGAGCTTACGATGGCGGCGATGGCCTGGGCGATTTTGCGGGAGAAGTTGAAGGCCGCGTAGGTAATGCCTTCTTTACGGATGCCGTTGTGCCATTCGCTGTAGTCGATGACGTCGGAGACGAAGGCCCACGTAATGCCGTTCGGAATCGCAAGGGCGACATAGCCGATAGTGACGAGGATGATGAAGGAATAGAGGTTCGTCGGGATGACGAAGTTCAGAATGTCTGCCGCGCAGCCGATGAGCAGGCCGCCGATGGCTGTCTTTTTCTTGCCGAACATCTTTACCAGCTTCGGAATGAGCAGGATGCCGATGACCGAGCAGCCCATCATGATGCCGTTGACGACAGGCTGCAGGCCCATGTGGCCCAGGTTATACTGGCAGAAGAAGATCATCATCTGGTTGTTCGTATTCATGGCGGAAATCGTGAATAAGGTCATCAAGATAATGCACAATAACGGCTTGTTGGTAAATACGATTTTGATGTAGTCCGAGAATTTCGCTTTCTGTTCCTTCGCCGTATTTCTCTTGACGGGAACGTGTTCGTGACAGTTGAAGTAGCAGATGGCAAAGCCGAGGACACCGACGACAGCCATGACGATGGAAGCTACGAAGAAGCCGTGATGGGGCTGGTCAAAGAGCAGTACGATGGGGACGAAGGCGATGCCCGTAATGAGCTGGGCCCCGATGGAGCCGGCCTGACGGGTCGTAGCCATCTGGCTTCGTTCTTCGACGTCGCGGGTCATGACGCTGGCTAACGATGCGTAGGGGATATTCGTGAAAGAATAAACCAGGCCCCAGGCCATGTAAGCGCCGTAGGCGAAGAGGATTTTGCCGGCTGTGGAAATTTCCGGCATCGTAAAGGTAATGACCGTGAGGATAGCGAGGATGATGCTGGAAATCATCATGACCGGGCGGAATTTGCCGCGGGGGCCGATGTTTTTGCGGCTGTCGATAGCCGAACCGGCGATAGGATCCATGAAGGCGTCGAAGATCTTCGTGAAGGCGAAGATCCCGGCTACGGCGCCGGCGGGGATAGTGCAGACGTCGATCCAGTATTTCGTCAAATAGGCCTGGCCCAAGTCGAACATGAAGCCGTTCCCAAAATCGCCGAAGCCGTAACAGATTTTTTCACGCCACGACAGTTTGACGTGGCCCGTTTTGGCGGCGTCCGTTCCGACGGCCGCCGTTGCTTGTTCGCTCATAATAGTTCCTCCTTATAAGGTAACGCCGTTCTTAAAGATAGCCAATTCGTGCTTGTCCAGTTTTTCCGACTTGGCGTGGATCTTGCCTGAGGCGACGTCGAGGATGTACTGGAAAAAACGGTCTGCTATACTATCCTTTGCTTCGCCTTCCGCTATCGTTCCGGCGTTGAAGTCTATCCAATTCGTTTTAAATCCGGCCAATTTGCTGTTGCTGGAAATCTTAATGGTCGGTACGGGGCAGGCGAAGGGCGTGCCCCGGCCTGTCGTGAACAGGACCATGTGGGCTCCCGCCGCGGCAAGGGCGTTGGACGCGACTAAGTCGTTGCCCGGTGCCTGCAGAAGGTTCAGCCCTTTTTTGACGGCCCTGTCGCCATAGGACAAGACGTCTTCGACGATGGCCCGGCCGCCTTTCTGGACGCAGCCCAGGGATTTGTCTTCCAGCGTCGTAATGCCGCCTGCCTTGTTGCCTGGCGACGGGTTTTCGTTTACCTTTTCGCCGTAGCTCATGAAGTATTCTTTGAAATCGTTGATCAAGGAGACGGTCTTATCGAATACTTCCTCGTCGCGGGCCCGGTTCATGAGCAGCGTTTCGGCGCCGAACATTTCCGGCACTTCCGTCAGGATCGACGTGCCGCCGGCCGCGACGAGGCGGTTGGAAATTTCTCCGACCAGGGGATTGGCCGTAATGCCGGACAACCCGTCGGAGCCGCCGCATTTCAAGCCGATGGTCAGGAGCGACGCGTCGCAGGGCTGGCGGTAAAACTGGTCGGCATAGGCGCACAATTCCTTGACAATAGCGGTTCCGGCGGCGATTTCGTCTTCTACGTCCTGGCAGACGAGGAATTTGACCCGATCGGGGTCGTACTCGCCGATGACCTCTTTCATGAGGTCGACCTGGTTGTTTTCGCAGCCCAGGCTCAGGAGGAGGACGGCGCCGGCGTTGGGGTTGTGGACGAGGCCGCTCAGCACCTTCTGCGTATGGAGCTGGTCGTCGCCGAGCTGGGAGCAGCCGTGGGGATGGCTGTAGGCGTAAATGCCGTCGATGCGTTCCGTTTTAAACGGCTGGGACGCCTCCTCGACGGCCCGGGCGATGCCGTTGACGCAGCCTACTGTCGGGATAATCCACACTTCGTTGCGGATGCCTGCCGTGCCGTCAGGACGCTTGTAGCCGAGAAATTCGTAGGTCTTGTCCGTCGTCAGTTCCCGGCGGTCGGCTTTTTCCGGCTCGTAGGTGTAATGGAGCAGGTCGCCGAGCTTGCTCTGCACGTTGTGCGTGTGGACCCAGGCTCCGGCGGGAATGTCTTCCTTGGCCGTGCCGATGGGAAAACCGTATTTGACGACGTCCTGCCCCTTGGCGATGGGGACGACGGCGATTTTATGGCCGGCGGGAATGTCAGCTAAGACGGTGAAGGTCTTAGCTCCGACCGTAACGGTTTCGCCCTTGGCGACAGGGCTTACGGCAACGGCTACGTTGTCTTTTTCATGTATTTGGAATACTGCCATAGTCTGTCTCCTCATGCGTCCCGGCCCAGCTCTTCGATGTGGGCCTTCACTCCGACTTCGGCCATGCGGTCGATGTGGGCCGCTACGGCGTCGGCAAATCCGGCGATGGCCGTTAAGTCTTCGCCCCAGAAATCGCTGCGGCTCATGACGGCCTGTACGTATTCAGCCGTTGGCTTGGCGGCGTTTTCCTTGATGAAGGCCAGTTTAGCGGCGTCATCGTGGATTTCATAGGTGTTGCCGGCGGCGCGGGAGCCGATGAGGCAGCCGTCGCCTTCTTCCGTCGAGCGATAGAAGGCCAGCAGGGCCGCTAAGGAGTAGGTCAGCCATTTCGGCAGCTTGCCCGTGGCGGCGACGCTGTCCTTGAAGGTCGGCAGGACGCGGCCCTTCCATTTGGAAATGGAGTTGAGGGAAATGGCCAGCAGGGCGTGGTTGACGAAGGGGTTTTCAAACCGTTCGTATACGGCCTTGGCGAAGGCTTCTGCCTTTTCCCGCGGCAAGTCGACAGTCGGCACGATTTCCCCGAACACCGTCTGATCCAGGGAACGGCGGACGACGGGGTCGGCCATGCACTGGCCGACGTAATCGAGGCCCGACAGGTAGGCGCCGAGGACCATAGACGTATGAGCGCCGTTCAGGATGCGGACTTTCTGTTCTTTAAAGGCTTGGATATTATCGGTAAATTCGACGTGGAATTTGTCGGAGCCGATGGTAAATTTATCAGCTAAGGACGGGTCGCCGATGACCCAGAGGGAGAACGGCTCGGCCTGGTCGAGGAGGGCGTCTTCATAGCCCAGCTCTTCCTGAATGGCGTCGATATTGCCGGCAGGGTAGCCTGCGACGATGCGGTCGACGAGAGTGTCGACGAAGCGGCAGGCCGAAGCGAGCCAGGCGGTAAAGGCGTCGTCTAAGTTCCACAGGGCGGCGTATTGGAGGACGCAGCTTTTGAGGAGCTGGCCGTTGTCGTCGTTTAATTCTGTCGGCACCATGACCAGGCCCTTCTGCATGTCGCCTTGGTAATAGGTATACCGTTCGTAGAGGAACTTCGTCAGCTTGGCCGGGAAGGTCGACGGCGGGCAGTCGGAGAACTGGTCGGCTTCGTTGTATGCGATGCCGGCGTCGGTCGTATTGGAAATGACGAATTCCAGGGCGTCTTCATGAGCCAGGGCCATGAAGGCGTCGTATTCGTCGCGGGCGCTGATGACCGAATCGATAGAGGTTATGACGCGGTTTTCCTTATATACCTGGCCGTCCTGCTGGCCGCGCAGGCAGACGGTGTAGATGTTGTTCTGTTTGGCAAAGCGGTCCGTCTTGCCCGAGCGGGGCAGGATGACGGCGATGTTGCCGTTAAAGTTGTTTTCTTCGTTGGCGATGTCGACGGCGTAGTCGGCAAAGGCCCGGAGGAACACGCCTTCGCCGAACTGCAGTATCTTAACCGGGCGGGACGGGCGCGTATAGAGTTCGCTTACATTTTTCATAGGTCTGTCCTTCTCCTGTGCTGAAATTTACATCTTAAAGCCGAAGTAGGCCGCTACGTTGTTGTAGCAAATATCTTCGACGAGCTGGCGGAGAGCGTCTTCGTCGTTAGGATATTCGCCGTTTTCTACGAGATTGCCGATCCAGTTGCAGAGGATGCGGCGATAGTATTCGTGGCGGGCGTAGGACAGGAAGGAACGGGAGTCGGTCAGCATGCCGAGGATGTTGCCGAAGACGGACAGGTTGGCGATGCTGGTCATCTGGTCGATCATGCCCTGTTTCGTATCGTTGAACCACCAGGCTGCGCCCTGCTGGATTTTGCCGCGGGCTTCCGGTCCCTGGAAGCAGCCGATAATCGTGCCGATCATGGCGTTGTCCGACGGCGTGCCCGAGTAGAGGATCGTTTTCGGCAGGATGCCCAGTTCATGCAGATGGTCGAGGAAGGCTGCCAGGCCCTTGCCGCAGTTGCCGGCGGCGATGCTGTCGAAGCCCGTGTCGGGGCCGAGCTTTTTGTACATTTCCGTGTTCAGGTCGCGGAGCGTCGCGAAGTGGAGCTGCATAACCCAGCCGCGTTTGTAGTATTCGCCGGCTAAATAGGTGAGGACAGCCGTTTTGTAGGCTTCCGTTTCTTCAACTGTTACGGCTTCGCCGCTGAATGCCTTGGTCATGATGGCATCGACTTCGTCTTCGCTGGCCGGGCGGCAGAATACGTATTCGAGAGCGTGGTCCGTAGCGCGGCAGCCCATGTCTTCGAAGAAGGCGATGCGCTTGTCCATGGCCGTGCGGATGTCGGCGAAGGTCTTGATTTCCACGCCGGCAGCTTCGCCGAGGCGGGCCATGTATTCAGCGTAGCCGGCCTTATCGATGTTCAGCAGTTTGTCCGGGCGCATAGCCGGGTATACCTTGGCGCTGCAGGTCTGTTCTTCTTTCAGCTTCTGATGCCATTTCAAGTCGTCAGCCGGGTCGTCGGTCGTGCAGATGACCTTGACGTTGGACTGTTTGATGAGGCCCTGGACACCCATGTCGGCGTCTTTCAGCTTGGCATTGCACTTTTTGAAGACTTCTTCGGCGTTCTTTTCATTGAGCGGTTCGGTAATGCCGAAGTAGCGCTGCAGCTCTAAATGGCTCCAATGATAGAGGGGATTGCCAATGGCTCTTGGAAGCGCTTTCGCGTATTCGACGAATTTTTCCAAATCCGTCGATTCCTTGCCGGTAATCTTTTCTTCCGGCGTGCCGTTGGAGCGGATGAGACGCCATTTGTAATGGTCGCCGCCGAGCCATACCTCCGTAATGCTGTTAAAATGGCGGTCTTCTGCGATTTCCTGAGGGGAAATGTGGCAGTGGTAATCGATGATCGGCATCGTTTCAGCGTAGTTGTGGAACAGGCGGCGAGCCGTTTCCGTTTCTAATAAAAAGTCTTTGTCCATGAATTGTTTCATAATGTAATGCGTCTCCTTTCATGTTTTCGACGGTATCTCCGCTTACTTTATTGTAAGCACTTACATTTGTTACTGTAAATGTACTACGGAAGAACATGGTTGTCAACGCAATATGCCGCAATTGTATAGGAATAGAAAAAATAAGGCGTTTTCATGCGTTTATCTCATTGGAAATTATGTGAAAAAAACTATCAAAGTCTGAAAAATAGATTCCTCTTCGCTATATATCCTGGAAAAACAGGGGATTTTTTCTCTGGACAGCGTAAAAAATAGCTCTCGCATAAAGCGCTTACAATGAATAAGTTATTCCATTTCCATTTTTATGCTATAATATGATAAAGCGCCGCGGCAGAGGCTGCGGCAGCGAGATTTTACGAGCAATACAAGAGGAATGATACGTTCATGAATATAACGATTTACGATATTGCCCAGAAGTGCGGCGTGTCTATCGCTACGGTATCGCGGGTGCTCAACGGCAGCAGCCGCGTCAGCGAAAAGACCCGGGCCCGCATTCTGGAAGTCATGAAGGACATGGGGTACAAGCCCAATCCCTTTGCCCGCGGCTTGGGCCTTGATTCCATGAAAATCGTCGGCGTAATTTGTACGGATGTAGCCGATATTTTTTATGCCCGCGCCGTGTCGCTGCTGGAAGAGGGCCTGCGCCGCCACAACCTGGACGTCATGCTGTCCAATACGGGCGAGGACCGGGGCCGCAACAGCAAGTACATCACGGATATGACGGCCAAGCACGTCGACGCCATCATCACGATCGGCACGCCCTTTTCGTCGGAAAAGGATATACGGCAGCTGCAGCAGGTCGCGGAATCTGTCCCGGTCATTACGATCAACTGCGACTATCATCTGCCGAACATGTACAGCGTCGTCTGCAATGAAAAGGAAGGCATGCGCAAGCTCGTCCATTCGCTGGCGGAAAAGGGATGCCGCAAGCCGGCGTATTTATACGATTTCCTGACCTACAGCGGCCGCCATAAGCTCGACGGATTTTATCAGGGCTGCCGGGAATTGAAACTGGACGTGTCGGACGAGCGGATCTGCCAGATCGAGCGGACTCTCGAGGCGGCGGAAGCCAGCGTCGACCGCCTCGTCGCATCGCAGTGCGAATTCGACGCCATTCTGACGTCGGAAGACGTGCTGGCCGTCGGCGCCCAGCGGGCTATGCTGCGCAGCGGCATGAACGTGCCCGTCGTCGGCTGGAACAATTCGATTCTGGCCCAGTGCGCTACGCCGACCTTGTCGAGCGTAGACAATAAGCTGGCCAGTCTCTGCGCCGCCGCCGTCAATTTGGTGATTACCTTGACGGAAAACGGCGGAGACGCCGTGCCGGTGCGGACGGAATTCAGCGCCGATCTGGTAGAACGAGAAAGCTTCCGCCTGTAAGGGATAGGGGCGGAGAAACGAGGACAGGATATATGAAAATTCAGGATATACGCGTTGGGAAGGTGAGCATTCCCTTGAAGACGCCCTTTAAAACGGCCCTGCGGCGCGTCGATACGGCAGAGGATTTGATCGTGCAGGTGCGGGCTGACGATGGTTCCGTCGGCTACGGCAATGCGCCGGCGACGGTCGTCATTACCGGCGACAGCCACGAGTCCGTCGCGGCGGCGATCCTTCATACGATCGGGCCGAAGCTCGTCGGCCGGGATATCGACGACAGGGAAGAGATATTGCAGGCTATCCAGTCGGCTATGGTCCACAATACGTCGGCTAAGGCCGCTCTGGATATAGCCGTCCACGACTTGTTCGGCCAGCGGTACGGCATGCCGCTGCACCGCTTTTTCGGCGGGGCGAGATGCCGCGTCGTGTCGGATTTGACGGTCAGCGTCAACGAGCCCGCCGTGATGGCCGCCGACGCGCGCCGTGCCGTCGCCGCCGGGTATCGCCATATCAAGGTCAAAGTCGGCCTCGACGGAGCCGAAGATTTCCGGCGCGTCCAAGCTGTGCGGCAGGCTGTCGGGCCGGATATTTCCATCCGCCTCGACGCCAATCAGGGCTGGAAGCCGAAGGAAGCCGTGCGGCTCATCCGCCGTATGGAGGATGCGGGACTGGACATCGAATTGGTCGAGCAGCCCGTGGCGGCCTGGGATTTCGAAGGGCTGAAGCAGGTGACGGATCATGTCGATACGGACGTCATGGCCGACGAGAGCGCTTTCAGCCTCCGCGACGTCTTCCGCTTGTTGTCCATACGGGCCTGCGACCTCATCAACGTCAAGCTCATGAAAGCCGGCGGCCTGGGCCCGGCGGCAAAGATAGCGGCCCTGGCCGAAAGCGCCGGCGTCGGCTGCATGATGGGCTGCATGCTTGAGAGTAAGGTCGGCATTACGGCGGCGGCAGCCTTGTCGGCCGGCCGGACCGTATTCGTCAAAAACGACCTGGACGCCGCCGATTTGATGGCCAGCGACCCCGTAGAAGGCGGCATATCCTATGAGGCGAATGAGCTCGTCCTGCCGGAACGGCCGGGCCTGGGCATTACAGGCGTCAAAGGGTGGAAAGAACTGTAATTTCAGTTGACACTGCCTTTTGCCATATCCTATAATAATACGAGTATTACAGGCTGATTTCGCGTGGAATCAGCCTCTTTATATACGCAGATAAAGGAGGAACTCATGCGTTTACGGAGAAAACCGTGGATTGACGAGGCCATTTTGGATTACGCTTCGTTCGTCCACTTGGAACATTGTGAAGAACATAAAGGAAAATGGCGGGAGCTGTTCGAAGATCCGGACAAGCCCCTGTGGGTAGAGCTCGGCACGGGCAAGGGGAATTTCATTTCCCAAATGGCCCAGCTCCATCCGGAAGCAAATTTCATCGGCATTGAAATCCAGGTCGGCGTCCTGTATTACGCCGGCAAGAAATGCGCCGCCGCCGAGGTGAACAACGTCCACCTGCTGCGGTTCGACGTGGCCCGTTTGGAAGAAATCTTCGCGCCCGGCGAGGTATCCCGCTTTTTTATCAATTTCTGCGACCCCTGGCCGAAGAAGCGCCACGCCAAGCGCCGCCTGACGTACCGCGATTTTCTCGACCGCTACGCCCGTCTGCTGGCGGAGGGCGGCCGCATCGATTTTAAATCTGACAACGCGGGCTTGTTCGACTTTACGCTGGAAGAATTTAAGGAACGGCAGTGGCAGCTGTCGGAAGTGACGTACGACCTTCATCACAGCGATATCGTCAACGAAGCGATGACCGAATACGAAGCAAAATTCAGCGCGAAAGGACAGCCTATTTTTCATTGCGCGGCTATGCCGCCGGCCGGAGGAATAGGTCATGACGAAGGAAACTAAAGAACTGCGGCGGACCTACTGGGCCCTGCTGACGGCCTTTGCCCTGCTGGTCGCTATGGGCATGGCCAACGTATTCAGCGCGACCTTCGTGTCCGACGGCGTTCACGGCCGGTTTTTCAATCACCTGATGCGCCAGGCCATTTTTTTCGCCGTCGGGCTGGGGCCGGCGCTTTTCCTGTATAAAAAAGATTACCGCATATGGCGGAACTATACGAAGTGGATTATTATCGGAGCCGTCGTCCTCCTGCTGATCGTCTTTCCCATCGGCATCGTCGTCAACGGCGCGCGCCGCTGGATCGGCGTCGCCGGATTTACCTTTCAGCCGTCGGAGGTGGCGAAGCTGGCCGGTATTTTGTATGCGGCGTCCCATCTGGCCGACTTCTTGGAAAAGCGCAGGCCTATTGAATTTTTATACCGCCTGTCTCATGCTAAAGACGTTGTATTCTGGCGGCGGCTGCGGTTTGTGCCCCATATCGCCTTATGGGGGCCGCTGCTCATGTTCCTATTGGTCATGGAACAGCCCGACGCCGGCACGGCCTTCGTCATCCTGGCGATTCCGGCGGTCATGGTTTTTGCCGGCGGCGCGCGCTTGTCCCATATCAAATGGCACTGCGCCGTACTGGGCGGCGGCGCGCTGCTGTACCTGTTGTCGGCGCCGTACCGCATGAACCGCATCATCGCCTGGCTCGACCCTTGGGAATATGAAAAGACTCTGGGCTACCAGACGGTGCAGAGCCTCATCGCCATTGGCTCCGGCGGCATCCTGGGACAAGGCATCGGCGACGGCGTCAGCAAATTCAGCTATCTGCCCGAAGCCCATACGGACTTTGCCTTTGCCATACTGGCCCAGGAATGGGGTCTGCGCGGGTCTATTTTTATCCTGCTCCTGTTCTGTACGGTCGTCTACTTCGGGGCCATGACGGCCTGGAACTGCCGGGATAAATTCGGCATGTTTACGGCCTTGGGCATTACGCTGTATTTCGGCGGCCAGGGCTTTATCAACATCGGCATGGTCTGCGGCGTCCTGCCCGTCGTCGGCGTGCCCCTGCCCTTTATCAGCTACGGCGGCACGTCCCTGGTAGTCAACATGGCGGCGGCGGCCCTGCTGCTCAACATTTGCCGGCAAAATTACAAACAGGCCATGGAGCGGGCCGCGGCGGAACCGCAGCCTGTTCTGCGGTCCATGAAGGAAGAAACGCGCAGCCGCTTTCCCCTGCGCTGATTGCATTAGGAGGAATATATGGAACAACGAAGGATTATTCACGTAGAGGAACGGCTGCCCCTGCTGCCGACGATTCCTCTCAGCTTGCAGCATTTGTTTGCCATGTTCGGCTCGACGGTGCTCGTGCCGTTCCTGCTGCACGTAGATCCGGCGACGGCCCTGTTTATGAACGGCATCGGCACGCTTATTTACCTGACCATCTGCAAATGGCGGCTGCCGGCGTACCTGGGCTCGAGCTTTGCCTTTATTTCGCCGGTCCTGGCCGTCTGTGCCGTGCCGGGCATGTCCTACGGCGACGCCCAAGGGGGCTTCATCGTCTTCGGCCTGTCCTTTATCGTCATTGCGGCTCTCGTCGACAAAATCGGCACGAAGTGGATTGACGTCCTCTTTCCGCCGGCGGCGATGGGCTCTATCGTAGCCATCATCGGCCTGGAGCTGGCGCCCCTGGCTATGACCATGTCGGGCTATATAGGCGAAGCCCAGGGCATGTCCAACGAAACGGCTATGATTATCTCGACCTTTACGCTTATCGTTACGATTCTCACCAGCGTACTGGGCCGCGGATTTTTAGGCATCATTCCCATCCTGGTCGGCGTCGTCGCCGGCTATATCCTGTCGTATTTCATGGGCGTCGTCGACTTGAGCCACGTACAGGAAACGCCGTGGTTTGCCTTCCCGACGTTCTACAAGCCGGAGTTTAACCTCAGCGCTATCATGATGATTATGCCGGCATTGTTCGTCGTACTGGCCGAACACCTGGGACACCTTTTCGTGACCAGCGACATCGTCGGCCGCGACCTCATCAAAGACCCGGGCCTGCACCGCTCCCTCTTTGCCGACGGCGTGTCCAACGTCCTGTCGGGCCTTCTCGGCTCGACGCCGAATACGACGTACGGTGAAAACATGGGTGTCATGGCCATTACAGGCGTAT
Source organism: Megasphaera sp. An286 (assembly GCF_002163455.1). Classification (NCBI taxonomy): domain Bacteria; kingdom Bacillati; phylum Bacillota; class Negativicutes; order Veillonellales; family Veillonellaceae; genus Megasphaera; species Megasphaera sp. An286. The sequence continues at coordinate 28,666 of NZ_NFIY01000010.1, forward strand.
ATAGCACCTGGGTTATCGGCGGCGCCGCCGTCTTCGCCATCATTTTTTCCTTTATCGGCAAGATAGCCGCCCTCATCCACGCCATTCCGACGCCGGTCATGGGCGGCGTGTGCATTCTCCTGTTCGGCTTCATCGCCGCGTCAGGCCTGCGCATGCTCGTCGAAAAGAAGGTTGACTACACCCGGTCGAAGAACCTCATCCTCACGGCTGTGACGATGATTTCCGGTCTCAGCGGCGCAACCATCGTCTTCGGTCCCGTCCAGCTCAAGGGCATGGGCCTTGCGACGGTCGTCGCCATGGTGCTGAGCCTCGTCTTCCTGCTCTTTGAACGGCTTCATTGGGCCAATAAAAATTAAAAAATATGCAAAAGACCTGCTGCATGGGCGGCAGGTCTTTTGTTATGGAAGACGGCGGGCTGCCGTTGTACGATATAAGGTAAACGTTAACGGACATGCCAAAAATGATTCCTTTCTGACGATGCAAAGGGGACTCGAAAGAGTCCTCTTTTTTTTTCGTCTTCTATACAATGGGGAGGAAGCTGTGAAAAACGGGCTTGATAAATCGCGGCGGTCATAGTATTATCGGATTACGAAAATGATTCCTAATCCATTGTGCAATCGCAAAGGAGGGAGCGCTATGCCGCTTGCCGATGTATTATATAAAAAGGATTTAACTCGCGACGATTTAATTTACCTGCTCAGCCTGACCGACGCCGACGAGATGCAGGCCTTGTACGACCGTGCCTATGAGGTCAAGGCGGCCAACGTTGGCCGCGTCGTCTATTATCGCGGTCTCATTGAATTTTCCAACCGCTGCATCAAGAACTGTCTGTACTGCGGCATCCGTCGGGACAACGACGAGGTGGAGCGGTTTGACACCGACCGGGACGATATCCTGGCGATGGCGAAATGGGCTTACGACAACCAGTACGGTTCCCTGACGCTTCAGTCGGGCGAACGGCAGGATGAGGCGTTTATCGGCTACATCGAAGGGCTGGTGCGGGATATCAAGGCCCTGAGCCATGGCGAGCTGGGCATTACCCTCTGCGTCGGCGAGCAGGACGAGGAGGCTTACCGCCGCTGGTTTGAAGCCGGCGCGCACCGCTATTTGCTGCGCATTGAGACGAGCAATCCCGAACTATACGCCAAGCTTCATCCGCAGGACGGCCATCATCAATGGCAAGTCCGCAAGAACTGCCTCGACGCGCTGCGGTCCATTGGCTATCAGGTCGGCACCGGCGACATGAGCGGCCTGCCCGGCCAGACCATAGAAGATTTGGCCGACGACATCTTGTTCTACCGCGACATGGATATCGACATGATCGGCATGGGGCCTTACGTCGTCCATCACAATACGCCTCTTGGCAAGGCCGTCGTGGCGCAGGGGCTTGATTCGGCCGAGGGGAAACGCCGCCGTTTGGAGCTGGGCCTCAAGATGATCGCCGTGACGCGCCTGTTTTTGCCGGACGTCAACATCGCCTCGACGACGGCCCTGCAGGCCCTGCATCCCATGGGCCGCGAACTGGGCCTTAAAGCCGGGGCCAACGTCCTCATGCCCATCGTGACGGTGCCGAAGTTCCGTTCCCAGTATTTGCTGTACGACAACAAGCCCTGCGTAGAAGACACGCCGGGCCAATGCAAGGACTGCCTGGCCGCCCGCGTCGCGTCTGTCGGTGATACCGTAGGACTCGGCCAGTGGGGCGATTCGCCGCATTTTTTCCATAAGCAAAAGACGTAGGCATGCTAATTTTGCATACAGTTGCCAAAGCGCCTTTTCGTAGGTCATAATAGAAGTATACCTTACGACGAAAGGCGGGATTTCTATGCAGTTGACAGAAGAACAGCGAGATATACAGATGATGGTGCGCAACTATGCGCAGGAAAAGATCGCGCCCCTGGCGAAGGATATCGACGAGACGGGGCGGTTCCCGGCCGAGACGATTCAGGGATTGTCCGACATGGGCATTATGGGGCTGAACATTCCCGAAGAATACGGCGGAGCCGGCATGGATGAAATCTGCAAGGTCGTCGCTATTGAAGAAGTGGCGAAATGCTGCGCCAGTACGGCGGAGATCTTGGCCGTTCACCTGCTGGTCAACGATATCATCGTCAAGCGCGGCACGGAAGAACAGAAGCGGGAGGTTTTGCCGGCAGCAGCCGAAGGGCGGTTAGGAGCTTTTGCCTTGACCGAAGCCGGGGCCGGTACAGATGCCGGCGGGCTGACGACTAAGGCAGCCTATGCAGACGGACGCTATGTATTAAACGGTACGAAGTGCTTTATCAGCAATATGGGGCCTCATGAAGGGCATCACGTCGTAGTCATCGCCGTGACGGACAAGGAAAAGGGGACTCGCGGCGGCATGACGGCCTTTTTGATGAAGCGGGACACGCCGGGATTTTCATTGGGCAAGACGGAAGATAAGATGGGGATCCGCGGCGCCGCTGTGTCGGAGCTGATTTTTACGGACTGTGCTGTGCCGGAATCGTGCGTGCTGGGTCGTGTCGGCGACGGCTTTAAAGTCGCTATGAGCGGCCTTGACGGCGGCCGCATCGGCATTGCCGCCCAATCCCTGGGCGTGGCCGAAGCGGCCATGGCCGGCGCTGTTAAATACGCAAAGGAACGGGTTCAATTCGGCAAGCCCATTGCGGCCAAGCAGGGCCTGCAGTGGTATCTGGCCGACATGGCGACGCGTCTGGAAGCGGCTCGTCTCCTCGTATACAACGCCGCGTCGGAACGGATAGCCGGCGGCGATATCAGCCAGGCGGCGGCGATGGCGAAATATTATGCCTCTGAAGCGGCCTGCTACATCTGCGATTTGTCCTTGCAGATACACGGCGGCTACGGCTACATGAAGGACTACGACATCGAACGCCTGTACCGCGACGCCCGCATCCTGCGCATTTACGAAGGGACGAGCGAAGTGCAGAAAATGGTCATTGCCAGACACGTGCTGCAGTAAGGCGCGAATTTGATACTATATACCCTCTTTGCTGGATGTCACGGCAAAGAGGGTATTTTGTCATGTTGCTGGTATGACAAAATAGCCGCCTTCGGTGAAAGAGAAGGCGGCCTTTGTAGATTGAACGCAAGTATACCTTGCCAACGGGCTGGCAGTCATAGTATTATCAAACTAATTCCATTTCGGGAACATAGCATAGATATGTATATACAAGGGGGATTCAGATGAACAGAGCAGATGCGGCAGAACAAATCGTCGCCGATTTAAGAGAACTGGCGGTGCTTACGTCAGACGAAGGCGGTGCCCAGCGCCTGTCGTGGACGCCGGTGTGGCAGCAGGCGACGGAATGGTTTCGCTGTCATATGGAAGCGGCCGGAGCCGAAGTGTCAATGGATGCCGTCGGCAATATATGGGCGAAGTTTGCCGGTGAAAGTGAAGCGTCCGTCGTCGTAGGGAGCCATATTGACTCCGTACCGGACGGCGGCTGGCTGGACGGGGCCCTGGGTGTAGCGGCCGGCATGGGCTACGGCGCGTATTGCCTAGATGGAAAGAAGCCGAAGAAGACTTTGTATGTCGTCGGCTGGGTCGATGAGGAAGGTATGGCCTTCGGCAAGAGCTGCTTTGGGTCTGCCGTCGCCAGCGGTTCTATGACGGCCCAGTCGGCGGCGTCTCTGATAACGAAAGACGGGGAATCCTTCGCCGACGTGCTGCGAACGTGCGGATTGGACGGCGAGCGGATAGACGAGGCGAGGGCGGCCTTTGCAGCGCGGCAGGTCCAGGCCTATTTGGAACTGCACATCGAACAGGCGCCGCTGCTGGCGCAGAACAAGACGAGCGCTGCTTGCGTGTACGGCGTGTGCGGCTGCCACCGCGAGTACATTACGTTTACGGGACAGCAGAGCCATTGCGGTTCGCCTGTAGCGTTGCGGCGCGACGCCTTTTTAGCGGCTGCCGAAGCAACCGTTGATTTTAATAAAATAGCGTTGAAATACGGCGCGTACTGCACAGTCGGGCAAGTAGACGTCGCCCCCAATGTCGTGACCATTTCTCCCGGCCGCTGCCGCATTTCCCTGGATATCCGCTGCATCGACAAAGAAACGTTCCAGACGATGATAGACGAAGCCCGCGCCGCCTATGAAGGGCGGGCCAGGGAACACGGCGTAGCTGCAGCGCATGACGTCCTTTGGCACAAGGAGCCCGTATTGTTTGACGAAACGCTGAAAGAGCTGTGCCGTCGTGCCGTCCAGGAGGAAACGGGAAGGGACGCCGTCATGTATTCCGCTCCGCTCCACGACGCCGTAGAAATGGTCAAGGCCGCGCCGTCCATCATGATGTTCGTCATGTCGGACCCGGGGATTTCCCACTGCAAGGAAGAAGACACGCCGGAACCGGCTTTAAAAGAAGGCATCCGGGCCTTCCTGCGGCTCATCGAAGCCGTATTGGACAGGTGAAATTTTCTTGACGGAAATTATAGATGTTTGCTATAATAATTCCGTTATGGAAAGGTGTCCGAGTGGTTTAAGGAGCTAGTCTTGAAAACTAGTGATGCGGCAACGCACCGTGGGTTCGAATCCCACCCTTTCCGCCAAGCAAACAACAGGGCTCGCCGGTCTTCGGCGGGCCCTTTTAGTTCACTAGTTTGGGCCGTTTTTTGGACGAGGGGTTTAAAAAAGGGGTTTATTTCATGAAAGACAGGCGCAGGAAGGCGTATTTGCAGCTTCCCTATGGCATAAAATCTGTCTGTGAGCGATTTCGTCCTGTCATAGCTGCGCCGTATGCGTCATCCTTGTGATACATTGAGCAGGGCGAAGGCGGACCAAATGGCCGTAATGATGATGTACAGGATAATCTGCGTTTTCGTGTAGTTGCGGCGCTGGCGATACAAGAGATACAAGCCGAGGGGCCAGCAGATGATGAGGGCGGCCCACAACATCCATTTTTTGTCATACCATTTCGTTTCCATACGTATATCCTCCTAATTTTTTGTTTTATAGGCAATAAAGCCGGCTTTGCGCAGTCCGAGGCTGCGTGTTTCGTCTGAAAGAAGGGCTCAGTGCGGCCGTCGGGAATCTATTTTGCCTGAAGAGTTTAGGTACAGCATAGAATACTTTTTTATCGCTGTCAATAACGGGGCGCGCTTATTCGTGCTCTTGAAAGCAGCGGCGGCGAGGCTGCGGCAACGCTGGCAGAGGGGCGTAAAGCGGTGAATTTTCGGCAGGGAATTGACAGGCTTTTTTCGTAAAAATATAATAGGAATGGAATTGCTGGAAAGCTGCAGGCGGCGTGTCTGCGGCGAAACATATATCGTATGGAGAGAAGTAAGGAGGTTCGTTATGTCGAGATTCCATGAGGAAGAAATTACCTGTCCCCAGTGCGGCAAAACCAGCCGGTTTAAGGTATGGGACAGCGTGAATACACAGACCGATGAAGAGATGAAGGCCGCCGTGCGGTCCTTGGAAGCGTTTACCATGCATTGTCCTCATTGCGGGTACGAGCACGTCGTCAGCTACAATTTTTTGTATCATGATATGGATGAAGCCGTCATGATCTATCATGCTGCCGACAAACAGGGAGAGGAAACGGCGCAGCAGGCTTTCAAGCAGGCTATGACGGTGCTGCACGACGCGGCGCATTACGTCTGCCGCATCGTCCATTCCTTCGACGAAATGCTGGAAAAGCTCCGCATCGTCGACGCCGGCCTGGACGACCGCATTATCGCATTGCTGAAGCTGCTGGCAGAACGCCAGGTGGAAGCCCAGTATCCCGAGTTTCATACGACGGGCTGCTATTTCATCCGGGACGAAGAGGGGAAGTTTATTATCCACCTCATTGACGATGGTACGAACGAAGCGCTGAACGTCGATTACGAAGCCAGCTTTGCCGAATTGTACGAAACGCTGCGGAATGAATTCAGCAAGGAATTGGAAGAACAGGCGAAGGACGTGCCGGTTATCGACAAAGCCTGGGCCGTTTCATTTTTAGACGCCGTTATGAAATAAAGCGCTGTCAAGGGCGCAGCCATAGAAAAGCTCGCGGGCCATGTTCCCGCGGGCTTTTGCTGTAGCTGGCCCAGGCAGCTATGGGGGAGAGAAATGAAGGGGGAATGGCCCTATTTACTTGCGAAGTGGTAAATATGTGTTATATAATTAAGGATATATGTAGGTTTTTAATTAGCTGATTGTTTTTACCAAAGAAAAGGGGCTGTGATATGTATCACATAAGTGTTTTGACGGGACGTCAGGACGAAGATGATTTTGGAGAGCGGTTGCGGGATATTGCCCGCGTCGAATACTGCCCGGAAGCCGACGAAGACGTCATGGCTGACCGGCTGGAAGACGCCGACGTGATTATCTGCAAATCGGAACGGATTTCCGGCTCGCTTTTGGACCGGCTCGACGACTTGAAGCTCATCGTCATTTTATCGACGCGGTATGACAACGTCGATTTGGATGGGGCTGCCCGAAACGGAGTTCTTGTCGTCAATAACATGTCGTACTGCGTCGACGATATTGCCGACCATACGTGCGCTATGATATTGGCGCTGATTCGGCAGCTGCCGGAATACTTGACGGACATCAACGTCAACAGCCGCTGGGAATACGGCTCCGTGGCCTGGCCTATCCACCGCGTGAGCAGCAACCTCATCGGCCTCGTCGGCTTCGGCCATATCGGACGGGCCGTCGCGTCGCGCATGCAGGCCTTCGGCTGCAGCATTCAGGCGTACGACCCGTTTGTCAGTGAAGACATCATGAACGCGCATCATGTCCGTCCTGTCGATATGGACCAGCTGCTGGAGACGAGCGACGTCGTATCGCTCCATATGCCGCTGAATGAAACGACGCGGTATATTTTCCAGGATGAACAGTTCGAGCAGATGAAGCAGGGCGCTATGTTCGTCAACTGCTGCCGCGGCGGCCTGGCCGACGAAGCGGCGCTGTACCATGCCGTCGACGATGGGCATATCCGCAGCGCGGCGCTGGACGTCTTGTCTATGGAGCATCCCAGTCCGATGCTGCTCAAAATGATCGCCCGGCCGGAATTCCTGCTGACGCCTAACGTCAGCTTCCATTCGGTCGAAGCCGATAAGCAGGTCCGCGACGACGCCGAGACATATATCCGCCGGTTCTTCGAAGGGCGGCGGGACGAACTGCCAATCGTCGTAAAAGATACATATTAACATCGTGCATACAAGCGGCGTATCGGCGCAAGGGCGCCGGCGCGCCGCAGGATAAACCGACATACGAAGGGGGCTTTATGTCTTGCGCATTTGGAAATTCGCCGCAATGGCATGTCTTTGCTGCGCCCTGTTAGGGGGCTGCGGCTCGTCTTCCGACACGAAGACGGCTGCCGAGTCCGCCGCGCCGGCAGCGCAGCAGGAACAAGTGGAAATGGCCGTTCCCGAAAAAGGGATTCCGGTCCTCATGTATCATATGATAGGCGACGTGCCTGATAACGACGCCGTCCTGCTGGAATCGCACTTCCGCGAGCAGATGCAGTTTTTAAAGGACAACGGGTTCCATCCCATTACGCTGCAGCAGCTCCATGAATACATGACGGAAGGGAAGGCCGTCCCTGTAAAACCTGTCGTGCTGACCTTTGACGACGGGTATCCCGACACGTATTCCATCGTCATGCCCATCATGAAGGAATTCGGATTTCCCTGCACCGTATTCATCCCGACGTATGACGCCGACCAGGGTACGCGCCTGACGTGGCAGCAGATCCAGGAAATGAAAGACGCAGGCATTACTATCGCTTCGCACAGCTACCGTCATGAACGCCTGACCGAGCTTTCGGCGGCGGCCGTCGAAGAAGACGTGCAAAAGAGCCAGGAAGAGCTGAAGCAGCGCCTGGGTATCGACAACGAATTTTTCTGCTATCCCTATGGCCGGGTCAATGAGGCCGTCGAAGACGTCATGAAAAAGCATGGCATCAAGCTGGCCGTCACCATGAATCCGGGATGGGCCAAGCGCGGCGACAATCCCTATGCCGTCAACCGCATCTGGATTGGCAATGCCGTCGATATAGGAAACTTTGAGCAGCGCGTTACGACAGAGCAGTACGAAGAACGATAACGCCGGGTCTATCTTTACATTTCTGAGGTAACTATGAAGAAACATTTCAAAGATATTTGCAAATTTTTAATAGTATTGCTGGTCTTTTTCGGCGTAACGTCGCCTGTCGTCGTACTGTTCGGCCCCTTTGACAACGTCAAGCGGACCGTCGTCGGCGCGATTTTAAAGAGCCGCCATCCCCAGTACATTACGTGGCTTTTTTCTCAGGAAGAAATCGATAAAATACTGGGCGGCATCAGCACGGCGCCGAAGCAGGAGCTGTTTAAATTTACGGCCCGCACCGATTCGTCCCTGAATTTAAAGCAGATTGAATCGAGCCGCTTCAAAGGCTTTTTGCTGGAAATCCCCGACCCGAAGCGCATCGAAGTAGCGACGGCGGAAAATATGGATGAAAAAGGCGACACGACGAGCGGCATCGCCAAGCGGCATGACGCCGTGGCGGCCATCAACGCCGGCGGCTTTTACGATGCCAACGGTACCGGCACGGGCCGCAGCCCGTATGGCTTTATCATTCATGACGGCCGGTTCCTTCTGGGGCAGAATTCCCTCGACGTGGAAGTGAACGAATTCGTCGGATTCAATAAAGAAGGAAATCTCATCGCCGGTACGTACAGCAAGGGCGAAATCATCGAAATGGGCGCGAAAGAAGGCATATCCTTCGGCCCGGCCCTCATCGTCAACGGCGAAAAGATGATTACCGACGGCGACGGCGGCTGGGGCGTCGGTCCCCGCACGGCTATCGGTCAGCGCAAGGACGGCACGGTGCTGTTTTTGGTCATCGACGGCCGCCAGCCCGGGTATTCTGTCGGCGCGACGCTGCGGGACCTGCAGAATATCCTCTATGAAGAAGGCGCAGTTATCGCGGCCAATCTGGACGGAGGTTCCAGCTCAACGCTGTACCTCAACGGCAATGTAGTGAACAAACCGGCGGACTTGCTGGGCGAACGCATGATTCCGACGGCATTTATCGTCAAATAGGAGGTATGTATGAACACGAAACGAGTTCTCTTGGCCTTCGTTGTCGGCATTGCCGTCCAGGCAGGCGTGTATTTGTATTTAGACAAGGTGCTCTTTGCGCCGGCCTCGGATTTCCAGATTGCCGGCACGAATCAGCAGGAAGCCTTGGGCTTCGGCGTAGAGCCGAACGGCCAGTCCTATTATTCCTTTGACAAGCGGTTTATGGCGACCATTGTCGACGACCAGGTGTCGATTTACGAAGCCGGCAAGAAGGGCGAGCCGCAGCGCATCAACCTGCACGGCAAGAAGGTGTCCTTCTTCGAATGGCTGCCGGACCGCAATCTGGCTATTTTCGCCACCTACGGCTACGATAACGAGACGGGCAATTATGAAGTCCACATCGCCCAGTACGACCCGGTATATCCCGAACGGGAGCTGGACACGCCTATCGAAGACGCGCCGGAAGACAGCAAGATCGTCGACGTAGCCTACTCGACGGCGACGAACGTCGTATACATGAAGCTGGAAGTGGCTCCCGAACGGTACCGCATTTACCGTACCGACGCCAACTACGATACGCGGCGCATCCACGTCCAGGCTGAAAACATCGGCCGCATCGCCGTATTCTACGACGAAGACATCTTCTTCTATGACAACCTGCGCACCGGCGTCGTCTACATGTTTGAAGGAGCGACGAGCAGCTGGCGGGAAATCTCGCCGGTCGGCAAGTACCGTCTCGTCGGCATCGACGGCCAGGATATTTACGTCGCCGAGCTGAACCGCGACGACAAGGTTGTCGCGGCATACCGCGGCCGCCTGCGCCAAGGCTTCACGAAGATAGCGACATATAAAACGCCGGAAGACTTTTCCAAGCTGACCCTCAACAGCATGCTGGAAGCGTCGGATAAGATGGAAAGCTCCGGCGATACAAATAAGTAAGGTGATACGATGGCAAAGCATAAAATCCCCAAGAACCGGTCTCTCGAAGACATGTTCAAGGGCGTAAAAGAAGAAATAACCTTTGAAACGGCTGATTGGGACGACGAACCGGCGGCAAAGCCCCGCGTCGTTCAGAAGCCGGCGAAAAAGCAGACGGCGTCGGATTTCCGCAAGCAGTTCTTCACGGAAGACTTGCAGGAAAAGGTTGGCTCCCTGCTGCTGGAAATCAAGATGGCCTACTATAAAGACGGCGTCGGAGATATTTCCCTGGAAGTCGTCAAGGACGGTCGCAACGTCGTCATCAAGACGGGGCCGAAGACAAGTAAGAAGACTCGCTGAGTCAGTATTGGGGGACGCTGGGCGTTCCCCTTTTTTCATGAAGCCGCCCAGCAGGAGGGACTATGGTTACGAGAGAGGACATGATGCGCCGCTATCCAAACTGCGGCGTCATCGAAGAAGAATTTGAAAACTCCAAATGGTTTTCCGTATTCATGCAGCTCGTCTTCACCTTGGTCGGCATGTATTTTTTCTGGCTCATGCTCGGCGAAGCGACGCTGGCGGCGCGCCTGGATAACATCGCCGTCCTGCTGTTCTGCCTGTGGCGCATCCACCGCCAGCGCGACGTCGTCTGCTTCATCACCGACAAGGGCCTCATCGTGCGCCGTCAGTTCATGTCCTTCCGGGAATTCTGCGACGAGCAGATTCACGAAGAGCGCAGCTTCGTCTTCCTCCCTTACAAGGATATTTTTCTCATCTCCGACAACTGGCAGGAAATCGAGCTGGGCAAGGCCGAAGAAGGGGGTATCGCCGTGCTGCCGGTCCACATGCAGTTCTTGTCCAGGAAAAACAAGCAGCGCATCATCGACCGCATTAAGGAATGGCAGGAGACGCACGACGAATCATAGGGCCCAAGAAGAGAAAGACGAGCGTAAAAAAGAGATTTGAAGAGGATAAGAGCAAAATAAAGGGGATTCATGAAAAAATTCCATCATTTTGAATAGCGAAAACTCTTTATTATTTTAACGAAATAAAGTAAAATAAGGACTGTATTTAGAACTGTGTAAGATATGAAGGGGAGATTCAAGATGATGTGGAAACGGTTGGCAGTCGTAGGGGCGGCTGCACTTGTAGCAATGAATATAGTCGGCTGCGGCAGCGAGGGGTCTAAGGATAGCGCCGCAGCGGAACGAAATAAAATCGTCATCGGGCTGGACGACAACTTCCCGCCCTTCGGCTTTCACGACGAAAAAGGCGAGCTCGTAGGCTTCGACATCGACATGGCGAAGGAAGCGGCGAAGCGCCTGGGCATGGAAGTCGAATTCAAGTCCGTCGACTGGGACAGCAAGGAAACGGAGCTGACGAGCAAGCGCATCGACGCTATCTGGAACGGCTTGTCCATCACGCCGGAACGGGAAAAGAACATTCTCTTCTCCCGGCCCTATCAGAATGGCCCGCAGATCCTGTTAGTCCGCGGCGATTCGCCTATTCAGGGCAAGGCCGACCTGGCCGGCAAGATCGTCGGCACCCAGCAGAGCAGCACGGGCCTCGAAGCGATCAACGCTGAGCCGGAGCTGCGCGATTCCTTTAAGGAACTGAAGCAGTATTCGGACAACGTCACGTCCTTCATGGATTTGGAAGTCGGCCGCATCGACGCCGTAGTCGTAGCCTTGACGACGGCAGCATACTTCAAGCAGCAGAACAACGCCGATTTCCGCATTATCGACGTGGGCTATCCCAGCATTCCCTGCGGCGTCGGCATGCGCAAGGACGATACGGAGCTGAAGGCAAAGCTGGACAAGGTATTGGAAGACATGCACAACGATGGCACGTCTAAGAAGATTTCGGAAAAATGGTTTGGCATGGACGTATCCATGTAGGAGGTATGGAAAATGGACGTAAAGAAATTAGCGGCAATAGGAATGCTGACCGCAGCGGCGGCGACGATGCTGGCCGGCTGCGGCGGTGAAGAAAAAGCGGCAGATAAGCTGCCCGATAAAATCGTCATCGGTCTCGACGACAATTTCCCGCCTATGGGCTTCCGCGACGACAGCGGCAACATCGTGGGCTTTGACATCGATTTGGCTACGGAAGCGGGCAAGCGCATGGGCATTCCCGTCGAATTCAAGCCTATCGACTGGGACAGCAAGGAAGCGGCCTTGAAGAGCAAGCAGGTTGACATGCTCTGGAACGGTTTGACCATTACGGAAGACCGGGCTAAGCAGATCGCCTTCTCCAAGCCGTATCTGGACAACGCCCAGATCCTCGTCGTCCGGGCCGATTCGCCCATTGCCGACCGGGCGGGCCTGTCGGGCAAGATCATCGGTACCCAGGAAGGCAGCAGCTCGATTGACGCCTTGGAAAAACAGCCGGAATTTAAAAACTCTCTTCAGGAAGTCAAACGGTACGGCGATTTCGTCGCCGCCTTCATGGATTTGGAACTGGAACGCATCGACGGCATCCTCGTGGACAGCGTCGTAGGCCGCTACTACATGAGCAAGAAGCCGGGACAGTTCAAGGTCATCGACAACAAGATGGGCGACGAACAGTACGGCATCGGCCTGCGCCAGGAAGACAAGATGCTTCAGGATAAGCTCAACGAAACCTTGAAGCAGATGAGCGCCGACGGCACCATGACCAAGATTTCCCAGAAATGGTTCGGCGAAGACATTACGATCAAAGTAGAATAATCACGAAGAGCCCAGCAGGTGATAGCATGCAGAGGGCGAGGGGCGGCAGCTCCGCGTTTTCTGCGCCTATCACCTTATGTGCGTCTTTACGGCCCTTATAAGCGAGGAGACACTATGGATTACTTATTGAATATTGTCCCGGCCATTGCCGGCGGGTTGGAAATCACCCTGCAGATTTTTGTTATTACCATCGTACTGAGCCTGCCCCTTGGCATCCTCATGTCTATTGCCCGCATTTCGCGCATTATGCCACTGCGGAAATTCATGGGCGCCTATATTTACGTCATGCGCGGCACGCCGCTCATGCTCCAGATCTTATTCATTTATTATGGCCTGCCCTTTATTATCGAAGGCCTGCGCCTGCCCGATTTCCCGGCGGCTATCATCGCCTTCGTATTCAACTACGCGGCGTACTTTGCGGAAATTTTCCGCGGCGGCATCCAGTCTATCGACAAGGGCCAATACGAAGGGGCTAAGGTTCTCGGCATGACCTACGTCCAGACCATGCGGCGCATCATCCTGCCCCAGGTCGTCAAACGCGTCCTGCCGCCGGTGGCTAACGAAACGATCAACCTCCTGAAGGATACGTCCCTGGTCTACATCCTGGCCATGAACGACATCTTGCGCATTACGCGCTCCATCGTACAGCGCGACTTCGACACGACGGCCTTCGTCGTCGCCGCCGTGTTCTACCTGTTCTTTACCTTTATTCTGACAAAGGTATTCACCTATCTGGAAAAACGCTACGCCGTATACGACGAATAAAGGAGGAAACGACACGATGAGTTTTATTGAAATGGATCATATACGCAAGCAATTTGGCAATCTGGAAGTCTTAAAGGACGTGACCCTCCACGTCGACGAAGGGGAAGTCGTCTCGATCATCGGCCCGTCGGGCAGCGGCAAGAGCACCTTCCTGCGCTGCCTGTGCCAGCTCGAAACCATCGACGGCGGCACGATTACCGTCGACGGCGACGTCATGGTCAGCCAGCCCGAAGGCAGCCGCCGCTCCGTCTACGCCCCGCCGGCCCAGGTGCGGGCCATCTGCCGCCGTATGGGCATGTGCTTCCAGCACTTCAATCTCTTTCCCCATATGACCGTCCTCGACAACATCCTCGAAGCGCCGCGCATCGTCAAGGGCATGAAGACTGAAGACATCATGCCCACGGCGGAAGAGCTGCTGAAAAAGGTCGGCCTGTGGGAGAAACGGGACGAATACCCGTCGCGCCTGTCCGGCGGCCAGCAGCAGCGCGTAGCCATCGCCCGCGCCTTGGCTATGAATCCGGACATCATGCTGTTCGATGAACCGACGTCGGCCCTCGACCCCGAACTGACAGGCGAAGTCCTGCGGACCATTAAACAGCTTGCCGACGAAGAAATGACCATGATCATCGTCACCCACGAAATGGCCTTCGCCAAAGAAGTCGCCGACCGGGTCATCTTCATGGCCGACGGCCTCATCCAGGAAGAAGGCACGCCACAGCAAGTCTTCGAAAACCCGCAAAACGAACGAACCCAAAGCTTCCTGAAATCCATGCTGCGGTTCTGATAAAAACGAAACAAACCGGCAAGTGCGAACGAGCATTTGCCGGTTTGTGCGGTATATGCGGTGCGGTTTCCATTAGGCTGACGACACTATATGTCGGTGGGGAAAAATTTTTACTTGATATGGTGCATTTTTTGTTGCGTACCCCCCGGAAGTCGTAGTAAAATCATGGTATATAGTGATAAAAGATATAGAATGGAGGTGAACTGAGTATGAAACCTGTCCGGCTCAGTGCGCAGGAAAACCGTAATTTATGTTGTGAAACCTACCCTAAGACTTTCATAACTAAATCACTTACTGGGGGGGTATGAATTTTATAAAGCAATAGCTTTAAATTTGCAGGAATGCTATGTCCTGCTTCATAGAGAAATATATATCAGACAGTGCGGCGTCGTACTGTCTTTTTGTCATGCCTTTTTTCAGACAATGCGATGGAATGCTTTGGACAGAGTATGAGTTTAGAAGTTGCATTATGTGATTTTGGGAAAAGGACGAGATACATATGAAAAAGAAATCGTTGGTAATCAATATTTTACTTGCTCTTTCGGCAACAGCTTTTATGCCCATGGGGGCTTGGGCAGCGGAATCTACTGCGAATTGGCAGGAAGATCCTAATGATGCTACAAAACTTAATATTGAAACTAATAAAGTTGTGCGTCAAGATGATACGTTTGATGGAAAATCATTAAGTGATTATCAGACGGTTGTCATTAACTATACGCCAACAGGAAGTGCAGGAGAAAATCGTGCTTTGGGTGTATATAGTGCACGTTATGATGTTCCGGATACAAAATTTATTATTTATGTAAATGAAAGCGCTGATAAAAACAATAATGATGCGTTGCATCTTACTAATCATTTTGCAGGACTTACTGTGGGAGGTCTTGAGGCATATGTAAAGACAACAAGTTCCGATGTGTTCAATATTAGTAGGGACTGCACTACGGATGCACGTGTAACTGTTTTAGGTGATTTAAAGGCTGTAGTAGAAGATGGTAATGGGATACGAGCTAACGCGTCAGTCATTAATAAGGATGCAACTGCTAGTATTATTGTAGGTAATGTTACGGATATTACAATTAATGCAGATGCAATAAGCTTATGGGAGGCGTTAATGAAAAAGCCAGGCGTATTAAATCCAGCGGCAGTTTGGGCTGGTTCGGATGCGGATATGCGTATATCTGGACAAAAGGCATTGGGGAAAGGACAAGTTACACTAAATGGAGAAACGCGTCTTACCTTGAATGGGGAGGCTAACTGGGGGTTGATGGCCGGGAAAAATGGACGAATTGATGTCAATGATAATTTATTTATAAAATCTGTTGGAGAACGTTCTCATGGCGTTGCCGCAACGGAAACTAATATTTCTTATACTCTTGATCCTTCAGATAATACACATGGCAGTAGCATCATGTTGAATGGCGATACTAATATTATTGATATGGGAGAAAAGACAGGAAGCTATGCTATTTATGCAGAAAAGAAGGATAAGAGTGGAAATGGTAATAGTGTTAAGTCGGGCGATGCCTTTGGTTCTTTATGGGTACGCGGCAATATAGAATCGACCCAAGGTGGAGAAATTGCTTTAACTACAAGAAAATCTATTGATGAAGAAATACTTTCTGATGATTTGGCAGGGAAAAACATTTCTACGTATATTAATGGTTCTCTTATGGCTGTAAAAGAAGGAACCATTTCTTTAAAAACAGAAGGAGCGAATGGTGGAAGTAATGTAATTTATGCTTCTGAAAAATTAGAGGGAACTGACTTATCTAGTAATGCTAAAAAGGTAGTTTCAGCTCTTTATACAAATGGAGGATCAATTGAAATTTCTGGTCTTGAGAACACGATTGCTTCTTCTTATGAAAATATAGAGAATGGAAACGGTGAACGCACTATTTGGGCTGAAAATGGAGGGACAGTTACTATTTTAGGAAAAAGTTCTATTGGTGCAAGTAATGCATTAGTAGAAAATGGAAATACCGGAAATAGCGCTGGACTTGCCGTAGTAGCAGGTACGGAAAGTTGGGGAAGTGGAACTCCCGATTTTGAAATGGATGACACGTTACGCAGCCATGTTAATATCAATTACGCTGGAGAAAGTGCTATTACTGGCGACGTCGTAGCAGGATATGGCGGTAATGTTACGATTAATGCTGATAATACAGCAAGTACTATGAGTACGTTGTCTGCAGGAAACGGTAATTCTCCTGCCTTCATGCATTTTACGGGCAACGCTTTGGCTGGCAACGGCGGCAAACTGACGATGCAATTCGGCGATGGCAGTCAATGGACTGGCCGTGCCGACGACTATCAAGATGCTACCTTAAAATCGGGCAATACGTTCTACGCACCACAATTTAGCAATGAAATTCAAAAAGCCGGAACAGTAGATATTTCTCTGGGAAACCATTCCAGTTGGAATGTGACAGGGCAAAGTTGGGTGACGAGTCTTTCCGGTAATGACAGCATTATTTATATGGACGGCGACGGTACAGGCGGTCATGCGCTGCATGTTGGTACGCTGGAAGGTACGAATACCTTTGTCATGAATGTGCGTCCTGATGCAAGCGGCGACATGTTGTATGTCAAAGACGGAAGTAACGCCGATACGCAGAACCTCATGATTAACAATAGAGACGAAGTATTAGCGAATATGAACGTAGGCGATAAAGTCCGCTTTGCTACTGTAGAAAATGCTGGCCACGGTTTTAAGGAAGGTGAGATTTCCGGCAATACGGCGCAGACTTTTGGACGAAGTGCCCGTATCAGTGACGCCGGCGTATTCAATGTAGATTTTGGCATTGAGTATCATGCATACGATGCAAATGTAACAGGCGATGTAGCCGGCGAAGACGCTAAGACGGCCAACGATGCATATAATGACGGTTCAGATTTTGGTACGGTTAAGCCGGGCAGCGAGTATGTAGAAGAAAATTATGGACAGGGAGAACATGCGCAAAATGCCTATCTTGTCCGTAATAACGTAACTAAAGAAAATGTTTCTGACGCCGGCAAGACCGTCGTAGCTATGTCGCGAATTAACTACTCCAACGCTATCTATATGGACCGTCTGAACAAGCGCATGGGGGAAGCTCGCTACATCGACGGCGACGAAGGGCTTTGGGTTCGTATGCGTCATGACCGCATCGGCAAGTCCGACGCCTTCCGCAGCATGAATACCATGATGGAACTGGGCTATGATACGCGTGTCAAGGACCGCGAAGACGGCGAACACCGTCAGGGCGTGGCGATCGACTACATGCGCGGCACGGCGGACTACAAGAACGTAGCCGGTGAAGGCGACGTACGCCGCGGCGGCATCTGGTTCTACGACACGTGGCTGGGCAATAAGGGCCATTATACGGACTACGTCTTGAAGTTTGGCAGACTGTCCAACGATTTCGAGCTGTACACGAGAACCCTCGGTGAAAAAGTTACCGGCGACTACAGCAACTTCGTCTACTCGGCTAGCGCTGAATATGGCCGCAAGAAAGACCTGGGCAATAACTGGTACATCGAACCCCAGGCTCAGATCCAGTACGCTCACGTCACCGATGCTGACTACACGACGAGCCAGGATACGCACGTCCAGCTCGACGCCATCGACAGTTTGATTGGCCGCGTCGGCTTCCGCCTCGGTAAGGACGTCGGCGAAAAGAGCACCTTCTACATCAAGGCCGACGTGCTCCATGAATTCCTCGGCGATCAGGACATTGAAGCCCGCGACGCCACAGGCCTCCTCAGCACGACCTATGAAAACGAAGGCACGTGGTATGACATCGGCCTCGGCTTCTCCCACCAGTTCAGCAAGGGCACCTATATGTACCTGGACATGGAAAAATCCATCGGCAACGACAATGAAGACACGTACCAGTTCAACTTTGGCATGAACTGGAAGGTCTAAGGAGCAGTGGAACGGGAAGCGAAATGCCCGGTCTGCGGCAAGGTCTTTACGGCGCACCGCGCGACGGAGCGGTACTGCAGTGCGTCCTGCCGGCGCTACGCCTACCGCCATCGGGACGAAGCGCCGCCGTCTCAGCGAGCCGGAGGAAAGGTGCTGCGCTCCTTCCGCTGCATCCGCTGCGGCAAGTGGGTCGTCGTGACGCAAGGGGCGGATAAGCGGAGAAAATTCTGCTCGCCCCATTGCGAGCGGCTGTACTGGAAGCATTCCAAAAACGTGGAGTCCCAGCCCGTACAGCACGCCTTCCGCTGCCGGAACTGCGGCGTCCTCGTGGAAATACGGGACGCTAAGGACAGGCGGACGGCTTTCTGCAGCGCCGATTGCCGCAAGCAATGGTTTTCCTTGCATAGAAACAGATAATATACGACGAGAGCCGGAACATCTATGCGATGCCCGGCTCTTGTTATTTATGATATGAAATATACTTGACGCTGAGTGCGTCATCCAGTACAATAAAGGTGAAGAAATAAGGTGCTGCGCCGACAAACGGTTAGCCCCTCTAATTAACGAACAAAGATAGCCGCCAAGTAGAAGTGGAGCTCTAGTGGGCGGCTATTTTTGTTTATGCGATATAAGATAGAACAATACTATCAGTAAGACTATGGATGAATCATATGTTTGCTGAATCAGCATACGCCTTGACGGCTCGGAAGGGGTATGCTATGATGAACATGAAAACAAGGTGCTGCACCGACAAACGGTTAGCCCCTATATGTTAAGCAACAAAGATAGTCGCAACAGTTGGGCGCTGGCGGCTATTTTTGTTTGTGCGAAATGAGATAGAACAATACTATCAGTAACACTAAGGTAGCATTGATAGAATCCATACGCATCACCCCGCTTCCGGGGCCTGATTACCGCCTGCCGTTTGGTGTACGCAGCACCTCTTGGGATAGTGTACACGATGGACTGCGGTGTGTCAATGGACAAATAGACCGTATGTTTGCTAATTTGATATACCATACGCATGAATAAAAGGAGCCTCTGTCAGAGAGACTCCTTTTTTGCTGTGTACAAATATTATTCGTTCGGCGTCAGGGCCTTGCCCGGTTTGACGAAGATCCAGGCGACGATGGCTACGATGCCGAAGAGAGACGTGGCGATGAAGGCGTCGTTCCAGCCGTAGTTGGTGACGAAGTAGGCTGTGACGATGGGGGCGAGGACGCCGCCGATGTTGCCCCAGAGGTTCATCCAGCCCGATACGGAGCCGGTGTATTTGCCGCCCAGGGAGATAACCGTGGCCCAGCTGGCGCTCATGGAGAAGCCTAATGCGCCGAGAGAGACGGTCATCCAGAAGATGTTCATTTCGGCACTCGGCGTATGTGCGGCGACGTACAGGCCGATAGAGGTGACGGCGACGCCGGCCATAGCCGTGAAGGTACGCATGGTGTACTGCCGTTCGCTGTTTTTGCCGTTGGCCATTTTATCGGAAATATAACCGGCGACGAAGACCATGGCCATGAGGGCGATCCACGGGAAGGAAGCCCAGATGCCCATAGCTTTCAGGGACAGGTTGTGCACTTCCGTCAGGTACAGGGGCAGCCAGGCCAGGAAGACGTACATGATGTAGTCGACGACCATGAACTGAATGCCGACGGCCCAGAACTGGGACGAGCGGAGGAATTTGCTCCACGGGGCGACGCTTTTCTTTTCACTGGCAGCGGCGCGGCCTTCGGTGATATGAGCGTATTCGGCTTCGTTGACGTAGGGGCTGTGAGCCGGGTTATCGTGGGCGTATTTGTGCCATACCCAGGCCAGGACGATGCCGACGAGGCCGAAGATGATGAATACGGCATGCCAGCCCATGGCGGCCATGAGGGCGACCGTAATGGCCGGGCCGACGACGGGGCCGAAGAAGGTGCCCATGAGGATGGACGAGCTGGCCTTGCCCTTTTCACGGGTATTGAACCAGCTGAAGGTCGCTGCTCCCAAGGCCGGGAAGACCGGGCCTTCGCCCATGCCGAAGAGCAGGCGGACGGCGGCGAAGCTGACCTTGCCTTTGGCAAAGGCTGTCAGAGCCGTGAAGATAGACCACCAGAGAATGGCCAGGGCGCCGGTGCGGCGCAGGCCCAGCTTTTCGGCGAGCATGCCGCCGGGAACCTGCATGAGTGCGTAGCCTGCGAAGAAACACGTCTGAATGAAGCCCATATCAATTTTTGTAAAACCGAATTCTTGCATGATGACAGGTGTCGCTACGGATAAATTGACGCGGTCCATGTAAGCTACAAAGCTGATTAAAAAGATAAGAAAGGCGATTTTCCAGCGGAAATTCGTCCTTGCCGGCGCAGCTGCCGCGGCGGTTTGTTGTCTTTCCATTGCATTTTCCATACGATACTCCCCCTTGATAGATCATTTCCTCAAACTGCCATGTATACGAAAAGCCCCTGCCGTCTCGACGATGGAGACGGCAGGGGCGAAGGCTCGCGGTACCACCCTGCTTTATCACTTAGGGCCCGAAGGCTGTCCTTAACGCTGACATACGGCTGCGCCTCCCGTGCAGGACGCTCGGCGCGGCAGCTCGCAGGCGATGTCGAAGCAGGTCTGTTTCTGGTCCGGCTCTCACCGCTGCCGGATTCTCTGTAGGAAAGGGAAACCTGTTCTTTACCTGGTCATGGCCTGTATAGGCTCCGCATATATGCGGGGCGTTTTGAGGTGTTGAACTTATTATCCATGGATACAGGCCGTTTGTCAAGAGGATTTTTTAGGGAATTACCAGGTTAAACGTTATAATATTTGAGTTAAACGTTAAAATTTTTAAGCTTTATTCGTAGCGCAGGGCTTCGATGGGGTCGAGGCGAGCTGCTTTGCGGGCCGGGTAAATGCCGAAGAACAGGCCGATGCCGACGGAAAAGCCAAAGGAAATGACGATAGGAGCGGCTGTGATGACCGTCGTAAACAGGCCGAGCTCGGCGATGCCCATAGCCAGGCCGACGCCGCAGGCAACGCCTAAGAGGCCGCCGATGACGCCGATGACGACTGACTCGATGAGAAACTGCATCATGATGTTGCGGAAGGTCGCTCCGAGGGCCTTGCGGATGCCGATTTCCCGCGTCCGTTCCGTGACGGATACCATCATGATATTCATGATACCGATGCCGCCGACGATGAGGGAAATGGCGGCGATGCTGCCGAGGAACAAGGTAAGCATCGTCGTCGTGTCGTTCATTGTTTCCATGAGGCTGGTCAGGTTGCGGACGGTGAAGTCGTCTTCCTTATCGCCGACGATGTGATGGCGCTGGCGGAGGAGAGATTCGACCTGGCCCTGTACGTATTCGATGCGGTCGGCGCTCGACACTTGGATGTTGATAGAGCGGATGTACGTAATGCCCATGAGGCGTTCCTGAGCCGTCGTCAGGGGGATGATGACGATGTCGTCCTGGTCGCTGCCCATAGACGACTGGCCCTTGCTTTCGAGGACGCCGACGACCTTATAGGGCTGGCCGTTGATGCGGATGTTCTTGCCGACGGGGTTCTGGGCGTCGAAGAGGTTGGCAGCGACGGTTGTGCCGATGACGGCGATGCGGTTGCGCGAGTTGACGTCAGCCTGAGTGATGAAGGAGCCCGTCGATACGGACAGGTCGCGAATCTGCAGGTATTCCGGCGTGACGCCGTAGACCGACGAGTTCCAGTTCTGGTTGCCGTTGACGATTTGATACGAGCTGTTGACTGTCGGCGATACGTAGTCGATGTTCTTTATCTTTTTCTTAATGGCTTCGGCGTCTTCCAGCTTCAGACGCTGGCTGGAGCCGGCTGCCGAACGGACGCCGCCCTGGTTCGTCGAGCCCGGCGTGACGATGAGCATGTTGCTGCCCAGGCTGGCGATGGAGTCGGTGACGTTCTGGCGGACGCCCATGCCGATGGAAATCATGGCGATGACGGCGCCGACGCCGATGATGATGCCCAGCATGGTGAGGATAGAGCGGAGCTTGTTGGACAGAAGGGCCGTAATGGCGATCTGCACGCTTTCTTTAAACAACATCCATGACGACCCCCTTTCCTTCGTCCCGCGTAATCAGGCCGTCGCACATGAGGAGCTGGCGGCTGGCGCAGGCGGCGATTTCCGGCTCGTGGGTGACGAGGATGACCGTCTTATGGTCTTCGTGGAGGGATTCGAAAATCGCCATGATTTCCTTTGTCGACTTCGTGTCGAGGTTCCCCGTCGGTTCGTCGGCCATGATGATGCTCGGCTCGTTGACCAGTGCCCTGGCAATGGCTACGCGCTGGCGCTGGCCGCCGGACAGCTCGTTGGGCTTGTGGTGGGCCCACGTAGCCAGTCCTACGGCTTCGAGCTTTTTCATAGCCCGCTGGGTCCGTTCCTTATGGCCGACGCCGGCGTAGACTAAGGGCAGGGCGACGTTTTCCAGCGCTGTAATGCGCGACAGGAGGTTAAAGTTCTGGAAGACGAAGCCGATGCGCTGGTTCCGCGTGACGGCCAGCTCGTCGTCGCTCAGGTGGGCAACTTCCTTGCCGCTGAGCTTGTACGACCCTTCCGTGGGCCTGTCGAGGCAGCCGAGGATATTCATGAGCGTCGATTTCCCTGAGCCGGACGGGCCCATAAGGGCGGCGAATTCGCCTTCCTTGATGGTTAGGGTAATGCCGGCCAGAGCAGCGAAATCCTCTCCGCCGATATGATATATTTTTTTAATATCTTTTAATTCGATTACGTTTTCCATAGGTTTCTCCCTTGCGAGGATGCTACATGCGAGGCGGCGGTCCTTGACGCTGGTTTTTATTCTGGGAGCTCGTCGCCTTGGCGGCCGTGTAGGTAATGGAAATCTTGTCGCCTACGTCGAGGCCCGACAGGATTTCTACGAATTCATCGCTGTAAATGCCTGTCGTAACCGGTACCTGTTCGGTATGGCCGGCGCTGTTGACGCGCAGGACGTAGGAGCCCTTGTCGTTGGTCTTGAGGGCTGCAATGGGGACGACCATGGCGTTTTCCTTTTCCGACGTATTGATGTCTACGCGGGCCGTCATGCCGATGCGCAGCTCGTCGTTCGGGTCGTCTACGTCAAGGGTGACGTAGTAATAAATGACGCTGCCCGACGAAGACGAGGACGATGTGGTGCTGGATGTGCCCGTCGTGTTCCACGTATTGCTCGTGTCGGTCTGGGAAATCTTCGATACGCGGGCTGTAAAGGTCTTATCCATATAGGTATCGACGGTGAAGGTTGCCGTCTGGCCTACCTGGATCTGGCCGATATCCGTTTCGTCGATTTTGGCTAAAATCTGCTTCTGCGACGTGTCGGCAATGTACATGATGACCGTCGGGTTGTTGTTGCCCTGTACGGCCATGGTGCCGACGCTCTTCGGTTCGCCGACGACGATGCCGTCCATCGGGGCGGTGATGACCGTTTCAGCTACGTCTGATTCGGCTTCATTGAGCTGGCTGACAGCCGTATCGTAGTTGAATTCGGCGTTGTCCAAGGCCTGCTTCGTATCGGCTCCGACTGCGTACAGCTCCTTGGCACGGTTATATTCTCGCAGCGTATTGGTAACGCGGAACTGGGCCTGGTCGCGCTGGGCCTGATAGTCCTTTCCGTCGAGGATAGCGACAGTTTGGCCGGCTGTGACATGGTCATTTTCTTTGACCAGTATCTGACTGATACGGGCCGTGATCTTCGGCGATACTTCAACGGAATTAACCGGCTTGATCGTACCTGTCGCCGAGACTGTAGACTTCAAGTTCATGCGGACGACTTTTGCCGTTTCTACTGCCGCGGCCTGAGCTTCGGCCTGCTTGGTCTGATAGTATTGGTAGCCGCCGAACGCGCAGGCTGCGATGACGACGGCGGCGACAGCCATTTTTACCTTCTTGTTGATATTCATAGTAAATCTCCCCTGCGAATTCATTTTCTTGCTTATACAAAGTATATCATGACAGTAAAGAAAATAAGAGGCAAAATGACGATTTTAGTCGAAACTGTAACAATTCGCCTAAAATTGTAGGGAAATTGCTATAAAAAAAGGGGAATTTGCCAAGAGACGGCGGCTGCAAAGGAGGCGCTGCTTTTAGATTTGCATTGACAATGTATATCAATATAAACCTGTTATTCTAAGACGTAAAAAACGAAGCAATGCGCCTGTTGGATAAGAAACACACCGCCCTGAGATAGGACGGCGTCGGTTGCTGGAAATCATGGTTCCGGCAAGGGCGAGTAGTGGGCGTGGACGATTTTCCAGCCGTTGTCTTCACGAATTAAGACCTGCGGTTCCCGTCCCTCATATGGACGGCAGAGCCGTCTTCGCGGGCTGTGGCATAAAAATCCCATTCGAATTCAAGGACGGCCGTGTCGCCGTACTGGGCGCAGCACAGGGGCTTAGGGATTAACTCGCGTTTAGAAAAACGAGCGTCCATCGTGTCCAAGTAAAAATGCTGCGCGACCTCGGAAAAGGAATGGTCGCAGCCTGACGGGTGAATAAAGAATATGGCTCCGTCCTGATTCCAAAGGGATTTGTACAAGTCGATATGGCAGGTATTCACAGAACGGGCATAGGTTTGGACGAATGTTTCCATATCTTGCATAAACGCAGAGTCTTACATGACGATTCCTCCTGACAGCCAGCATTGTCGTTACGGGAATATAGTACTAGATGAAGCGGCTGTTGGCAATGAATCGGAGATAGTAGTCTGAATGGACAAATGGCTCGTGATTATAGATAAAAGATGCTGATACATATTCCGAAAAAGAATTAATAATTAGCAAAAATAATTCCGGAAAAGCATTGACTAAGAGCCCGATTTGATTTATAGTATGGTCAGCAGGCGAGATGAAATGGTGATGCCTGCAGGGAGGGATGCTATGATGAAGCGATTTTCTTTTGACCAGATGATCAATGTCATGGTACCGCTGCCGTTCAGCGGAGAAGCAAACGGCGAAGGCATTTACTGCCGCGGCGAAGATTTAGCCGCTTCTATCGGAGCGCAGCCTGTGCGCGACGGAGAACCGGTTCGCCAGATGGAAAGCCGTCAGTTTGATTTGACCGGCGTCTTTTGCCAGTACTGCTTTAACTAATTATGCTGCTTGTCCATACCATTTTTATCACATAAATCTTTCTATACTCTCTTTCGCGCCCTCGCCTCGTGCGGGGGCGTCTCCTTTTACGGAACCCCCGGCGGCTGCCGGCCTTATGCCTGCTGTCCGCCGGGGTTCTTTCTTAGTCGTCTATGTCGATGCGTTCGCTTTTGAAGATAACCGGCCGCGTGTTGTCGCTGCATCAGGTAATTCTTATCTTCTCGTCATAACCTGCCGCGTATGATAGAGCCGCCCTGCAAGGCTGCGCAGGCGCAGCGGCTGACGCAGTCCCACGCTTCGGGACAGAAGTTGCCGTCCATCATGTGTCAGAAATCGTCGCGCTCGCCGTTTTGTTCTAACACAAAGGTGTCGCCGCCCTTAAAGCAGGGGCAGGGCGCGGAGTTTCGGTACAGGCTATGGCGGCAAGGAACACGAAGGGGCAGTATCTCCGTATTGACAAACGGGCCAGAGTATACTATACTGCATTTTAGTTGAAATTTCAATCAAAAAAAACAAAAAGGAGGCTTGCCGATGGAATCGCTGGAGTGCGACTTGCTGCGCCATATTGGGACGCTGAGCCGGTGCATCCATTCGATTATGGATGAGAAATTCAAAGCCTACGGATTTCAGCGGGGACAATTTATTTTCTTTACCCGCATCTGCGAAACGCCGGGCCTGACGCTGACCGACCTGACGCTGCAGTGCGCCGTCGACAAGGCGACGACGACCAAGGCTGTCGATAAGCTGGCCGCCGCCGGCTATGTGGAAAAACGGCGCGACAGCCGGGATGGCCGGGCATGGAACGTATACCCTGCGGAAAAGGGACTGGCTATATACGATGCGTTTATTGCCGAAGAAAACCGGCAGGCCGCGGCCTGTCTGGCCGGACTGAGCGATGAAGACAAGGCGGCGGCTCTGCGGCTGGCCGCCGTCATGAGCCGGAACGCCGCCGACGAGTGGAACCGGATGAAACGATAAGAAGGAAGACGGATGGAATGATTACATTTCGCATGGCAACGACAGAAGATATACAGGGGGGCATGGCCTTAATAGATCAGGCTAAGGCCTTTTTGAAGAACAAGGGCGTCGACCAGTGGCAGGACGGCTATCCGGAAGAACAGGATATTGCCGGCGATATTGCTGCGGAAAAGGGCTATGTCCTGACCGACGGCGACGATATGATCGCCTATTGCTGCATTGATTTCGGCGGCGAACCAGCTTATGAGGGCTTAAAAGGTCAATGGCTGGCCGACGGGCCGTACGTCGTCATTCACCGTATGGCCGTCAGCGACGCCTATAAAGGGAAAGGATTGGCAAAGCGTCTTTTTGCTGAAGCCGAAGCGATGGCAGCGGCCAAGGGCGTATATTCCGTCCGCGTGGATACAGATGAAGACAACGCGATTATGCGGGGCATTATTGCTGCGATGGGATTTACATACTGTGGGACGATTTGGTTTGCGAACAGCACGAAGATTGCTTTTCAAAAGGTGTTGCCGACGACAATATAGGAAATATGCAAACGGGCTGCCTAGGGGCAGCCCGTTTATACTATTACAGGGATTTTCCTAATTCTCTTGCTTCTTGGAGTTGTGCCGGCTTGTCGATGATGTCACCGGCAGCCATATTGCCGCCAGCGTAGACGATGCCGAGATTATTCCAGCCTAAATGATGGAGCAGGCCTTCATAAGCTGCTTTGACGGGAGCAAAATTATCTTCTGTATCGCCTTCGGCTGCCATAAGGAGAATGCAATCCTTTATAGGATTGGCATAGTTCGGATTTAATTCGGCGACGGCAAACAGGCGGTCAAAAGCACATTTTAGCTGGCCGCTGAATCCCCAGTAATACATGGGTGAAGCGAGGACAAGGATGTCGGCTGCGATATATGCAGGATAAATCTTGGACATGTCATCTTGCTGTACACAGGGATTGGCTGTGTCTGTACCGCCTCGGCAGCAGCCTAGACAGCCGTGGATATTCATGGTTTGCAAATCAAAACAGACGACGTCACAGCCAGCTTCTTTGGCGCCGTCTGTAAAGTGCTTAATGAGTTCTTTCGTATTGCCGTTTGCGCGAGGGCTTCCATTTAATATACAGATTTTTTTTTGCATTATAAAACGCCTCCTTTATTTGTATGGTATAATTATAGCAATATATATAGATAGAATGAAGTACGCACAAATATGTTAGATACTAACTAAAAGGAGAGCGTATATGATTGTAAATTATATAGAAAAAGCTAATTT
The DNA here is from genome assembly GCF_002163455.1 of Megasphaera sp. An286. NCBI lineage: Bacteria > Bacillati > Bacillota > Negativicutes > Veillonellales > Veillonellaceae > Megasphaera > Megasphaera sp. An286. The sequence goes on from NZ_NFIY01000010.1 coordinate 56,053, forward strand.
TGAAGATACGGGGTTCAGCTATACGTTGTCGTTGATCAGCGGCAAATATAAAATGGTAATCTTATATTGCCTCATGGAATTCCATGTTGTCCGGTACAATGAATTAAAACGATATATCAAGACAATTTCTCATAAAACACTGAGCAATGCATTGAAGGAACTCGAAAAGGACGGCCTTATCATTCGTACAGAATACCCCCAGATACCGCCGAAAGTTGAATATCGCCTGTCGAATACAGGCCTGTCGCTAATGAATATTTTAGATCAGCTTTGCATTTGGGGAGACGCTCATAAACCCAAGACGGAAAAGGCAGACGTGTAACGGGCCGGTCAGATGCGCTGCGCGGCGTATGGCAGCTTTGGTCTTAGCGATGCAGTGTTTTGTAGTATTCGCCCCATTCAGCCATCGCTTTTAAAATAGGGCTCAGGCTTCGACCTAAATCGGTCAGGCTGTATTCGACGCGAGGCGGTACCTCTGCATATACTTTTCGGCTGACCAGACCTTTTGCTTCCATGTCGCGGAGCTGAGCTGTCAAGACTTTTTGTGACACGGAGCCAATGGATTTTTTTAGTTCGCCGAAACGCTTGGTTCCGGGCAAGAGGTCACGAAGGATGAGAACTTTCCATTTGTCGCCGATCAGCATAAGCGTCGTTTCGACAGGGCAGGCTGGCAGTTGTTTTATCGGTTCCATAAAAAGGCCTCCTATTCCATAGTTTCTATTAGGTAACTACAGCACAAAAAAGTGCTTACTTTACAATATATCTCTATGGAATTATTATAATCTTGCAAGCGGAAAGTTGCAATTTTTAAGATGTGCATAGGCAGGAGGTCTTTTACGATGAAGAAAGTCATTGCGTTTTTACAGGAAAACCCCGTACAGTATTTAGCGACTATTGGCCGCGACGGTAAGGCGAAATGCCGTCCCTTTATGTTTGCCGGCGAGATGGACGGAAAGCTGTGGTTCTGCACGAACAGCACAAAGGACGTGTACAAGGATATGCAGGTCAACCCCTATGTGGAGCTGTCCGTTTCCAGCCCGTCGTACGCCTGGATTCGCCTGAGCGGCAAGGCCGTATTTGAAAACAACATGGCGGCGAAGGAAATGTGCATGGCAAATCCCATCGTCAAGGGGCAGTACGGCGACGCGTCCAATCCGATTTTCGAAGTCTTTTATCTGGCCGAAGCCCGTGCAGTCATCGCCGATTTTTTCGGCAACCCGCCTCAGGAATACGCCCTGTAAGGGTTGGCAGTATTGCAGCACATGCGTTTTATAAAATATAATACTTTGTTATAAAAAACGGCTCGCAGCAGGAATGTCCCTCCTGCCTTCGAGCCGGTTTTGTTTGGGAAAAATAAATGGACGCAGTTATGTAATCGTACCCCTCGAATAGAGTATAATAGAACTATCTTGATACTCAGGAGGGATAGATGATGAAGACGATAGGATTTATAGGCGTAGGGATTATGGGCAAGCCCATGGCCCGGAACTTGATGAAGCGGGGATTTTCCTTGAGGGTGTTTGCCCGGATGGAAGCAAAGGCGGCGGATCTCGTCGCCGAAGGGGCTGTATTCTGCCCGACTATCGGCCAGTGCGTGCAGGGCTGCGACGCCGTCATTACGATGGTCGGCTTTCCCAAGGACGTAGAGGAAGTCTATTTCGGCGCAGGTAATATTTTTGATAGCGCCGCATCGGGGACGTATCTCATCGACATGACGACGACGAGCCCGACTTTGGCCGAAAGGATATATGCCGAGGGGAAGCAGCGGGGATTTCATGTCATCGACGCGCCTGTTACCGGCGGAGACACGGGTGCCATTAACGGTACCTTGTCTATCTTGGTTGGCGGAGACGAAGATGATTTCAAGGCCTGCCGGCCCTTGTTTGAAGCCATGGGTACGAATATTAATTATCAGGGGAAGGCCGGCAGCGGCCAGCACGCCAAGATGGCCAATCAAATCATGATTGCCGGCGCCTTGTCGGGTGTGTGTGAAGCTCTGGCCTACGCGAAGGCCAAGGGCCTCGACTTGGATGTGTTCCTGCGCTCCGTCGCGACAGGAGCCGCCGGCAGCGCCCAGCTCAACGCCTTCGGCGAAAAAATCGTCTGCGGCGACTATCGTCCGGGATTTTACATCAAGCACTTTATCAAGGATATGACCCTGGCAAAGAGCGAAGCCGAAGGGGAAGGCCTTCATCTGGATATGCTGCGCCAGGTCCTGGCGAATTACGAAGCCCTGACGGCAGAAGACGGGGCGAACGGCGAGCTGGGAACGCAGGGCTTAATCAAGTATTATCAGAAATAAAGGGGGACTGGCTGTGGCTTATACGATACGAAAGGGAACGATGGCCGATGTGCCGGCTGTCGCGGCGGTGTACGACGCCCTGCTGCAGTATGAGGGAGAGCACGGCACGGCGACGGGCTGGCAGGCAGGCGTGTATCCCACGGCTGCCGTTGCGGAAGGGGCGGCCGTCCAGGGAACGCTGTTTGTATTGGAAGAAGACGGGGCCGTCGGAGCGGCGATGATACTCAACCAGGTGCAGGCGCTGGAGTACGCCGCAGCCTCATGGCTGTACGACGCGCTGCCAGAACAGGTATTAGTCCTTCATACGCTGTGCATCGCGCCGAGAGTGGCCCGCCGGGGGTATGGACGGGCTATGGTGCAGTATGCCGAAGACTGGGCTGTCGGCACAGGCTGCGCCGTTATGCGCCTCGATACGTGGAGGCATAACAGGCCGGCCCGCAGCTTGTACGAGTCTCTGGGGTACCGTCTGGCCGGGGCGTCGCCGGCCAAGCTGAACGGCCTGATTCCGCTGGAGCTGGTCTTTTATGAAAAGGCGGTCGGCAGGCTATGATGGAGATAGGCAGTACGGCCCTGTCCTTGCTGCTGTGCGGCATCGGCGGCGTATTCGTCGGCTTCATCGACTCCATTGCCGGCGGCGGAGGCCTCGTATCCCTGCCCATGTTGCTGGCTATGGGGCTGCCGCCCAACCTGGCTATCGGCACGAATAAACTAGCCGCGGCCTGCGGCAATGTGGTCAGCTCGATTCAATTTATCCGGGCCGGCAAGACGAAGCTGTCCTTGGCTTGGCGCATGATTCCCCTGGCTCTGGCCGGTTCGGCTGCCGGCAGCGCCTTCATGATCTATCTTCCTGAAGACGTGCTGCGGCCCCTGCTTCTCGCCGTGCTGGCGGCGACGGCGGCCGTCGTGTTTTTCAAACGCGACATCGGGAGGAACAGCGCGTCAGAACCGGCGAAGGTATTTTCCGCCAAGATACTGGCGGCGTCCTTTGCTATTGGTGCCTACGACGGCTTTGCCGGCCCCGGCGCGGGGACCTTTATGGTCATCGTCTTTGCCATGGTAGGCTTTGATTTCGTCGTCGCCGCCGGCAACGCCAAGATATTGGCCGTTGGGACGAACTGCACGTCCTTGCTGCTGTTCATCATGTGGGACCAAATCCTGTACGAATACGCCGTCGTTCTGGCGGCCGGACTGATGATCGGCGCTTATTTCGGCTCCCGCACGGCCATACGGCGCGGCGCGCCGTTTATCCGCTTCGTCATGATGGCCGTGACCATCGCCTTGCTCGGCAAGCTGCTGCTGGAATATGGCCAGGCTTATTTGCTGTAGTCCTGTTCCGTATCATATGACGAATTTTCATCGCTTATCTGAATAAATTAACTTTACAAGGGCCAAACCCTGTAGTATGTTAAGTTTATAAAGAAATATGCGGCGCTGTGGAAAACAAAACAGCGTCGGACGGTGAAGGAGAGTGGTTCATATGGTACGATTGGCAAAGCGGATGGAAACGATGGAAGGCTCGGCGAGGATTGTGCGCCATTTATTCAGCGCCATGACCGATCCGGAGATAATTTCCTTCGGCGGCGGCGCGCCGGCTATGGAGGCCCTGCCCGTCGATATCGTGCGGGAGATTGCAAACGACGTGCTGACGAGGGACAAGCGCGGCCTGGAAGCGCTGCAGTACAACAATCCCATCGGCTTGAAGGATTTGCGCGACGTCGTGGCCCGTATCCTCCTGGAACCGAAGAGCGTCCATGCCGAAGCGGACGATATCATGATCGTCAACGGCGGCTTGGAAACGATGAACCTTCTCTGTCAGGTCGTCATCGATCCGGGCGACGTCATCCTCGTCGAATCGCCGTCCTTTGTCCACTGCATCGAGATTTTTGAAATGTTTCAGGCCCACTGCGTCGCCGTGGAAACGGACGAAGACGGCATCGTGCCCGACGACGCGGAGCGGAAAATGAAGGAATACCATCCCAAGATGGTCTACGTCATTCCGACCTTCCACAACCCGACGGGCAAGACGCTGACGAGGGAGCGGCGGCAGCGGCTGGCCGAGCTGGGCAGCCAGTACGACGTGCTCATCCTGGAAGACGACCCGTACCGGGACCTGCGCTACAGCGGCGAAGAGCTGCCGCCTATCAAGGTATTCGATAAGACGGGCCATACGGTCCTGGCCAACAGCTTTTCCAAGATTTTCTCGCCAGGGTCGCGCCTGGGCTACGTCGTGGCGGCTCCGCCGATCATGGAGCGGCTCCTCGACGCCAAGACGGCGACGAACTCCCATACGTCGGCCCTGGCCCAGGTACTGTGCGCCGAGTTTTTCAAGCGGGGCTATTTCGACGAGCACTTGAAGAAAATCCGGGCGATTTACCGGGAGCGGCGCGACGTCATGATCGACAGCATCGACACCTACCTGCCGAAGGGGACGAAGCGCGTCTTCCCTGACGGCGGCCTGTTTACCTGGGTCGAGCTGCCCGGCGACATCAATACGACGGAGCTGCTCCAGGAAGCGGCGGCCTATAAGGTGGCCTTCATCGCCGGCGAAGGATTTTTCGTCGAAGGAGGCGGCAAGGGGCGCAACTGCATGCGCATCAGCTTCGGCAACGTGCCGCCGGAAAAAATCCGCATCGGCATGGAACGATTGGGACGGCTCATCGCGTCTAAAATGAAATAGGATATGATAATACCCCCTGTCTCGGCGGCGTGCCGAAGCAGGGGGTATGTGCGTGTTACGTGCGGCGTATGTGAAGGACGACGATTTCCGGCCGGGGGCCGGTGCGGAAGGGCGTGCCCCAGAAGCCGTAGCCGCTGGTGACGACGGCCAGGAGCCGGCCGAAGCGGCGCGCGCCGTAGCACAGGGTGTACATGCGGCGGGTGACGACGTTTTCCGGGAAAAACTGGCCGCCGTGGGTATGGCCGGCCAGGTACAGGTCGTATCCTTGCCGTGCCGCCGGGACCATGCGCAGCGGCTCGTGGTCGACGGCGATGTTGAAGGCCGTGGCGTCGGCGGCGGGCATGGCGTGGTTTGGATAGTGGATATAGTCGCGCATGCCCGTCAGGACGATGTTCCGGCCTATAGGGCTTTGCTCGTCAGCGAGAAAGCGGACAGCCGGCAGCAGGCGGGCCAGCTCGCCGACGTCGCTGTCGAAGTAGTCGTGATTGCCGTAGACGGCGTAGACGCCTAAGGGTGCGTGCAGGCCGTTTATGTACGTATAGCTTCCGTCGCGGCGGACGAAGTCCAAATGGGCGTCGATGAGGTCGCCGCCGAATAGAATGGCGTCGGCATGGACCGACTGGATGCGGCGCACCATGTTCTTGACGAACCAATGGCTCAGCAAGGGGCTGAAATGGGTGTCTGACAAGAAAGCGATCGTCGTGTCGGCTTCCACTTTGTCGGTTTCGACGGAAATATGGCGGTATACCGGCACGAGAGCCCGGTACGAGCCGACGACGAGTATCATGAGGATGCAGGCCCGTATGTACGCCGACAAGCGGGGGCCGACGGCCTGCCAGTCAAAGCCAGCGGCGGCGCAGAGCAGCCAGGCCAGGCCATACACGACGGCGCCCATAAAGGAATAGATCGTAAAGATAAGCCAGTAGCCGCCGGCCCAGGCGAAGACCTTGGCCAGCCAGAGCGGCACGGCGTGAATGGCGTTGTGGGCTAAGGAAAAGAAGAAGGGCGCAATACAGAATAGGAGAAATGCCGGCAGCGTGTCCAGCCAGGGCACAGACGCGCAGTACATGTGCCAGGCGGAGACGCTGCCGACGAGTGATAGAACGCCGATTTTCCAGAAAAAGGCGGTGCGGTTGAACATAAGACGATCCTCCTGTATGATAGTCTCGCCTTTATGATACCCTTTTCCGCCGTCCCTTTCAACGTAGTGTACGCTCCAAGGGCTTATACCCAGCCCATGAGCTGGAGGAAGTTCCAAAACAGCTTGGCCCCGTAGAAGGCGATGACGGCGCCGCAGACGACGTTGACGATCCGCAGGGCTTTGGCGTTGAATTTATGGCTGTACAGGGAAATGAAGAAGGTCAGGCCGAAGAACCAGAGAAAGGACGCCGATACGACGCCGGCCATAAAGGGCGTGGCCTGGCTCATGGACAAGGTGACGTGGAAGGCGCCGAGCATCATCGTGCCGTCTAAGATGGCCTGCGGGTTACACCAGGTGACGACGCAGGCCTTGGAAATCGTCTTGCCCAGGGGCATGGTGCGGCCGGACTGCGATACGTCGTCCTGGCGGGAGCGGATGAGATTGACGCCGATGGACATGACGATGAGGCTGCCGATGCAGAGGATGAGGGCCTGGAGCCATTCGTAGCGGTCCATGAGGGCGCCGACGCCGTAAAAGCAAGAAATCGACAGGGTCGCGTCGAAGAATAAGACGATGAGAGCTGTAAGCAGGGCCCGGCGGCGCGACGACGTCAGGGCGGCGTTGATGACGAACAGATTTTGCATGCCAATGGGGGCTACATAGGCCAATCCCATGGTCAGCCCTTGTAAAAAGAACTGCATACATATTCCTCCTTAAACCGGCCGAATCAGCGGCGGCATATAGTATTTCGCAGCGGTTATAGTGTATAATAACAGCATCGTTATCGTATCTGCTATTAGTATATCAAACCGGCTTCGCCTTTCAATGAGCCAAACCGGCAAAATTGAAGTGAGCCAAAAAAGGAGGACATCATGTATCGTATCCAGCCAGTACAGATCGACTGGAAACCAGACAAATCCGGCCCCGACGCCGTCTATGCCCAAATCGTCCGCTTCGTCTGCCAGAAGGTAGAGACGGGAGAATGGCCTGTCGGCACGCGCCTGCCGTCCCACCGGGAGCTGGCCCGCCTATTCGGCGTCAACCGCGGCACTATCGGGAAAGCTCTGGACATGCTGAATTCATACGGACTGATCAAGGGCAACAGGGGCAACGGCACGGCCATTGCCAGCAATACCTGGTCGGTGCTGCTGCCCCATCAGGCCGACTGGGGCAGCTACGTGTCGGCAGGCTATTTCCAGGCCAATAAGACCGTCGTGCAGGAGATTAACCGGTTGGAATTTTCTCCGCAGATGGTGCGCCTCGGCACGGGCGAACTCGACCCGCGCCTCTTTCCGGCCGACATGATGAAGGAGGCATTGTCGCGCGTCGCATCATCGATAGAGTCCCTAGGCTATCCGGAGCCGCTGGGATTGGAGCGCCTGCGCAAGGCCGTGTCTCGCCATCTGGAGAAAATCGGCATCATCGCCCCGCCGTCGTCTATCCTCATCACGTCGGGAGCCTTGCAAGCCCTGCAGCTCATCTCGGCCAGCCTCCTCGAAGGCGGCTCCGTCGTGTATACAGAGCGGCCGACGTATTTGAATTCCCTCCGCGTCTTTCAGTCGGCAGGGCTGCGCCTGACCGGCGTGGCCATGGACGCCCAGGGTATCAGCATGGCGTCGCTGCAGAACATCGTGCCCCTGTCGTCAGCGAAAACCGACGCCGTGCTGTACACCATCCCGACGAATCACAATCCGACGGGACGCACGATGACGGCAGACCGCCGCTATGCCCTCTTGAAATTCTGCGCCAACCGCCGCCTGCCGATTATCGAAGACGGCGCCTATCAGGATCTGTCCTTTGACGCCGCCCCGCCGCCGCTGAAAGCCATCGACAAGATCGGCACGGTCATCTACCTGGGCAGCGCTTCGAAATCCCTAGCCCCGGGCCTGCGCATCGGCTGGCTCGTCGGCCCGGAGCCCGTCGTCCAGCGATTAGGCGACGTGAAGATGCAGGTCGATTACGGCGCGAGCTCCCTGTCGCAGATGGTCATGGCCGAATTTCTCGAAAGCGGCATGTACGACGAGTACAACGTCTTTTTGCGGAACGAACTGCGCCGCCGCCGCGACGCGGCCCTCGACGTGCTGAACAAGCGCTTCCGCAGCATCGCCTCGTGGCAGGTCCCCGACGGGGGCTTCTACATCTGGCTGACCTTAAAGGAGACGATTCACATGGAATTCATCTTCCGGGCCGCCGCCAAGGAGGGCATCCTCATCAACCCCGGCAACATCTACGACTTCCGCCGCAATAACTCCCTGCGCCTGTCGTATTCCTATACGACGCCGGAAGAATTCAGGGATGCGGCCCTGAAGCTGGCTGATATTATTGAGACGACACGACAAAGTTAAACGACATTTATTAGGTGCCTTGTTATATTGTCATTGCTCAAGCAAATGGAGATGAGCGGATGTCAAAGGAGGAAAGCAAATGAAACCATGGATGAGAATTTTTTTTGGCATTACGCTGACTTTATTTTTATTGGGAGGCGTACCGCAATATGCGGCGGCAGACACATGGGATGAAGACAATGCGCTGCGAACAGCTTCGGCAGCTCAGGTCATTCAGGGCGACTGGTATAATCTGCAGGGAGAACGAGTTTTGCAGGTAGATAAACAGTCCGTTAATACGTGTCCTATTATCAACATAACCAAGACAGTATGGATGGTAGGGCATTTTGAGATGACTATTCTTGAGAAAGATGGAGAGAGAAAACTCAATATCGGTGATCGGTATATCAGGAATGGATGCATTTATTATCAGGGTATGCCGCTGCGGAAAGATAACAAAGCGAGACATTTTGAAACTGTCGGCGGAGTAGGATTGATGATGTCGGTAAAAGAAGTAATCGACGTATTAGGAGTTCCTGACACGGTGACTGGGTCGTCCTATAAAGGTTTTACTTGGCGTTATCATGAGAAAGGGCTTAAAATTACTTTTAATCCGGCGGCGGTTAGTGTTGTTACAGCCATTACATTATTAAAAGATAGCCCATTGCGTTTTGAAACGAGCGGATTAAATTGTAAGAGTTCTCTCAAAGATTTTTCTTTAAAATATGGAATAGGAAATATTATCGTTGGCCCGGACGGGACGTTTGGAAGTATCATGTATCCTATTCATGATGTGAAAACCGATAAAGGGACAGAAGAAGGCCTTGTATTTAAGGGAAAAGCCGATGCTATTGAGGAAATTGAATTATTTGCTTTATAATGGCAAGGCTTTCCTTTTACAGAGAGCAATAAAAAATCCCTTATATAGGCGGAATTTTAGCCATATAAGGGATTTTTATTATAACTAGATTGTATTATAAAAACGGCGTGCCGTAGCAGAACATGAAATAGGCATTGCCGATGGAGATAAAAGAACCGACGAAAGGTGAACGTTTGGCCGGATCCGGAATTTGGCGATTGATATAGTCGGATAATTCCGGACAGTTGACGGCGATGCTTCGTGTGTCCGTATTGTAATGGTATGTCGCTTCATAGACTGCCGTCGTGTCGGCATCGGCGTTATGAATGATTATTTCCCCTTTGATGCTATAGTGTGGCGGGTCTTGTTGGATGACCACTGGCGAAAGTGTATTTATGTATACGGACATGGGTGAATCGGCCGTTTCTATTATTTTTACGTAGTTAGATTGCGTTAAATTTATGGCGAAACTTGTATGGTGTATTGGATATAATAGACTTATTGCCAAGCATATAATAGTAAAACAACGTTTTATCATAATGAATCATTCCCTTTCTATCTTTGGTATATCGCTTTTTATAAGGAGAATGGCTGCATAAGGCGGCATTCAAAATCAAGTTGTTGTCGATGAGAGTAACATATATTCAGCCAGGATTTGCAGCCCCGTTTCTATCGTATCGAGTTCCAGCCATTCGTGGGTCGTGTGTTCGTCGTGGCTGCGGCAGACGCCGAAGGACAGGGCCGGGATGCCCAGGCTGAGGGGGATGTTGGCGTCGGTACTGCCGGAAATAAAGGGCGTGCCGAGGCCGTACTTGCTGCGGATGGCGGCGATGCGCCGGCATTGAGCCGAGATATCTGCGCCGCTGCTGCAGGGCCGTTCGCCGAGAAGGGTCGTCGTAAGGGTCAGGCCGTCTTGTTCGGCGTCGGCGAGGAGGTGCAGAAAGGCGTTGTCCAGTCGTTCTAATTCGTCATGCGATTCGGAGCGAAGATCGACAGTGAATTCGGCGCTGGCGGCGATGGAGTTAATCGTCGTGCCGCCGCAGATGGTGCCGACGTTATACGTCGTCTTCGGAGCAGCTGGGACAGGCAGGCTGTAGAGTTTGGAAATAATAGACGCGGCGGCAGCGATGGCGCTGGTGTGTCCGAAGTGCATCCAGCTGTGGCCGCCCTGGGCTTCGATGGAGACGCGGTAGCGGCGCGACCCGACGGGAATGGCGACGACGTCGTCGAAGGTGCAGTCGACGGCGAGGGCCTCTGTAATGCGCCCCTTCCAGTCGGCCATGATGCGGCGCATGCCCTTGAGATTGCCCATGCCTTCTTCGCCGACGTTGAAGGCAAAGAGGGCTCCCTGCGGCAGGGACAGATCCAGGTCTTGAATCATGGCGATGAGGAACAGCAGTCCTGCGACGCCGGCGCTGTTGTCGCCGCACGACGGTGCAGCGAGGATATGGCCGTCTATGCGGGGCGTCAAATCCGTAGGGCTTTCGAATACGGTGTCCATATGGGCGCTGTACAGCGGAAAGGCCGTCTGCCCCTCGATTTGGCAGGGGCAGAGGACGTTTCCCGCCTCGTCGATGCAGGCCTGCCCTTGGCCTAGGTCGTGCAGATATTTCAGCACCCAGGCGGCTTTTTTGCCCTCCTGCCCCGTCGGCGAGGGAATGGTGATAATCTGGCGCAGCAATTCTGTGAATTGAGAATGGCGGCTGCGGATATAGGTATTGATTTGTTCTACTATAGAGGAATGCATGAATTTCATCTCCTTGCCATGCCGATGGGCTGCCCCATGTATCTCCTTATAGCGTGGAGCAGCCAAAGAAAAACATCAGGAACGGCTTCACGTACCTGATGTTTTTTTTTATTACTCCGTTGCCGGCGCAGACTGGACGGCGGCAATGGCCTGGATGGTTTCTACTGGCAGGTTCATGATGCGGGCGATCAGTTCATGGGACAGGCCTTCCTGGAGCATCGTCGCTACGGTTTGTTCCGTCAGCCGTTTCCGTTCCTCCAGCCGACCTTCTTCCCGCCCTTCGGCCCTGCCTTCCTTTCGCCCTTCGGCCCGTCCTTCTTCACGGCCCTCGGCTAAGCCCTCGGCCCTGCCTTCTTCGAGGCCTTTCTGCCAGCCTTCGGTCCGGCTCTTTTCGATATTGTGCATCATAGAAATATAGTCGCGCCGCGCTTTTTCCTGAATTTCGTATTTCCGGCGCAGCTTTTCGTCCTGGGTGAAATACATTTCGCATTTCATCGCTTCTTTGATGGCCGGTTCGCTCATAGCCAGCACCTCCCGTTCTTCGTCGCTGCATTGGTGGGAAAAATAGGCGATCCAGCGCTCTGATTTCCGCAGCTTGCGGATGTCGCCGATGCGGATTTTTTCCAGCTCAATAAAGTGCATTTCTAAATCATCGATGAGGATGTCCTTTGTTTCATCGTTGCAGATATGGTATGAATGATGGCATGCCGTATACTGGGCAAAGGCGTTGAAATCCATCAGGTTGATGGAAATGGCCGGCATGAGCTTGTCATAGGGCTCGCCTTCGCGGAGCTCGCTGCCGTACATTTTTGCCCAATAGTAGAGGGAACGGCGGGCCATGTCTGGGTCTTTGCAGACCTGTACTTCAATATTGACCTGCGTGCCGTCGTTCATTTTCGCCCGGATATCCAGGACAGATACCTTGCCGTCCTGCATGATGGGGGTCATTTCTTTGTCTAAGAACTCTAAATCGGTGAACAATGTATCGTCGGTCCGGTTCAGGATTCCGTTGATAAAACTCAGCGTGAGAAATTTCTTTTTCGCATCGCCGAGCAGATATTTGAAAAATACGTCGTTTAGCCGGTTTAATTGCTGAGCCATAGCCGCCTCCTTTTTTACTATTCTTACTTGTATTGTATCACGATTTGCCTTTATGCCATAGGGAGAGGGGCGTTATATTATGAGCTGGAGGCATAGAAAAACTCGCTGCGGCGAGGTGTGCCGCAGCGAGCTGATGGGAAGGGGATTAGCCTAAAATCTTTTTCAAGTCTTCTTCCGGTGTGGAAATGGGGGTGATGTTGTAGTTTTCTACGAGGAAGTTCAGTACATTCGGCGATACGAAGGCCGGCAGCGTCGGGCCGAGGTAAATGTTCTTGAGTCCCAGGTACAGGAGCGTGAGGAGGATGCAAACGGCCTTCTGCTCGTACCAGGAGAGAACCAGGGTGAGAGGCAGGTCGTTGACGCCGCAGCCAAAGGCTTCTGACAGGGCGACTGCTACTTTGATGGCACTGTAGGCGTCGTTGCACTGGCCCATATCCATGATGCGGGGCAGGCCGCCGATAGTGCCGAGGTCGAGGTCGTTGAAGCGGTATTTGCCACAGGCCAGGGTCAGGATGACCGTGTCAGCCGGAGTCTGTTTGACAAAGTCCGTATAGTAATTGCGGCCCGGACGGGCGCCGTCGCAGCCGCCGACGAGGAAGAAGTGTTTGATGGCGCCGCCTTTGACTGCGTCGATGACTTTGTCGGCGACAGAAAGAACTGTGCCGTGACCGAAGCCGGTCATGACTGTCGTGCCGCCGTTGATGCCCGTGAAATGCTGTTCTTCGCTGTATCCGCCCAGGGCCAGGGCCTTTTCGATGACCGGCGTAAAGTCCTTATCTTCGCCGATGTGGACGAGACCGGGGTAGGAGACGACTTCCGTCGTGAAGACGCGGTCGCTGTACGAGCTGCGGGGCGGCATGAGGCAGTTTGTCGTGAACAGGATAGCACCGGGAACGTTGTCAAATTCCTTCTGCTGATTCTGCCAGGCTGTGCCGAAGTTGCCCTTCAAATGGCCGTATTTCTTGAGCAGGGGATAGCCGTGGGCCGGCAGCATTTCGCCGTGGGTATAGATGTTGATGCCTTTTCCTTCGGTCTGCTTCAGGAGCAGTTCCAAATCCTTCAGGTCGTGGCCTGTTACGATGATAAAGGGGCCCTTTTCAATTGTCAGGGGAACCGTCGTCGGCGTCGGCGTGCCGTACGCCGTCGTATTGGCTTCGTCGAGGAGAGCCATGCAGGTCAGGTTGACCTTGCCCGTTTCCATGACGATGGGCAGGAGTTCATCCATGCCCCAGTCTTCGCCGAGGGCGGCCAATCCCTTCAAGAAGAAGGCATCGACCTCTTCGCTGCTGCGGCCCAGCATGAGGGCATGATAGGCGTAGGCTGCCATGCCGCGCAGGCCGAAGAGGATGAGAGATTTCAGGGAGCGGATATCTTCGTCGGCTTTCCAAATCTGACGGACGTCATAGTCGCCGGCCTGTCCGCCGAGGGCCGCTTTTTCCGCACGCACTCTGTCTATCATGATCTGAATAGTTGATACGTCGAAGTTGACGTTAGTAATCGTTGTAAATAAAGCTTCCAGCACGAGGCGGTGCGTCTGGGCTGTCGGAGCATTTGTCTGACAGACGCGGGCCAAGCCGATGAGGGCGCTGGTCAGTTCATCCTGCAAATCTGCTGCGGCAGCCGATTTGCCGCATACGCCGGCGCAGCCCGTGCAGCCAGTGCCTCTCATCGTTTGCTCACATTGAAAACAGAACATTTTATTTTCCATAGTAAAGACCTCCTTTGGAACGATACTCATTTCAGTTGATATACTAAGTATAGTGGCAAAGGAGGTATCTGTCTGTTGTAAATACAACGGATTTGCAATATTGCAGTTTTTTTGTATGAATTAATCGCTGTGGATATGATCCAGCATGGACTGGATGAAGGACAGCATCTGCTGCCGGTCGTCCCGTGAGAGGCCCGCTAAGACGGCGCTGCGGTGATTGCCGGCGGCCTGGGCTGCCAGGGGGTACAGCTCCCGGCCCTTTTCTGTGAGGGAAATGCGTTTTTCCCGTTTGTCCTGGCTGCTCGTCCGCACGATGAGTCCTTTCTGCTCCATCTTGCTCAGGGTCTTGGAAATGGCTGCTCCTTCGATTTCCAGCGCCGCGGCGATGTCCGACTGAGGAAAGGAGTCGTGTTTGGCGACGAAGTTGAGGACGGTCCACTCGGAGCTGTACAGGCCGAGAGGCTTCATCGCGTCGTTGACGCCTTTGGTAAAGGCTCTCATCGTCAGATATAGATGATGAATCAGGGCGTCGTCGGTGTATTTCAATGTGTTAGGCATGGGAATTCTCCTTGTGCAGGGCAACGGATTTTCGGGAAGCCGGCTTATAGAAGTGCTGTCCTAGGAAGGCTGCTAAAAACAATACCATCGCGGCCAGGACATAGTAAAACATGTTGACGTAGCCGATGACGCCGGCGACGCCGCCGAGGACGATGATGCCGCCGCTGGTGCCGACGTCCAGCATGTTGTAGTAGGTAGCGCTGGCGCTGCTGCGGCGTTCCGGCGCGACGGAGTTAAACAGCCAGGTCATGAGGGACGGCATAATCAGGCCAGCTCCCGTGCCGTAAAAGACGGCGGCAATCATAAGGGCTGTAAAGGACGCGGCGTGGATGATGACGACCAGTCCGGCGATGTAAGAGACGATGCCTGGCAGCAATACCCAGAAGGGGCCTTTGCTGTCATAAATCCGTCCGCCGAAGGTACGGGTCAAAAAGACGAATATCGTGCCGACGACGAAGAAGAAGCCTGCATTGGGAATATGGACTTCCTGGGCCAGCAGGGCGATAAAGGTATTGACGCAGCCGTAGGCCAGGCCAAAGAGCATCGTAAAGAAAGAAGGAAATCCCGTGCCGGCTTCGAAGAAGCGGCTCCGCCAAGGTACTTTCACTTTCGGCGCGCGGCGGGAGCGGCGGATGGCGCTGACCGATTCGCTGCAAAATACAGTGCAGCCGACGGCTAAGGCCGCGGCGATGGTGGAAAAGACGAAGAGGAAGTCAGAACTGAAATCGGTGAGCAGCATGACGCCCAAAGCCGGCGCAATGCCCATAGAAATGGTGTTGCCCAAGCCGAAATATCCTACGCCTTCGCCGCGCCGCGACGAGGGGATGATGTCGACGGCCAGGGCGGCGGCAAAGGTCGTGCCGAGACCAAAGCCCAGCCCCTGTATGATGCGGGCTATCATCAGCATGTGTATAGACGTGAAGAAGGCGTAGGCAATTGTCGATACGAGGGAGAAAAACAGACCCAGGTATAAGCATTTTTTCTTGCCCAACAGCTTGACGAAATCATCCGTAAAGAAGCGGATGAAGATAGCCGACACGCCGAAGATGCCGGAAATCAGGCCGATTTCCGCGCCCGACGCTCCCAGGGACGCCACGTACAGCGGCAACGTCGGCAACAAACAGTGGAAGCTAGCAAATAACAGGCCGTTGGCGATAATAATAGCGAAGAAACGTCTTGTCCATAACGGAGCTTTCGTCATGAAATCAAATCCTTTCTAAAAAAATAGATAACTAGTTAACTATTAGTGAATAAAAAAATCAGATAATTAACTAGTTAAATATCTGATGAATGAATATACTATACCGCCGTCCATTCGATTTGTCAAGTCGAGCGGCGGCAGGCCCAGAACGAATTAGCTGCGGAACGTGGCGTATTGGGCGAGAATATAGTATAATTTCTTACAAGCATATGTTCAGCGCGATGCTGCCGGAACAGGATGTATCAGGAATTTCAGCTGTACAGCAGGACTGTCCTTTTATTCGCTCATACAGCAGATATATTATCATCCTTTCTTATGCTATAATAAGTGTATATAAAGAATACAAAATAGGAGGCTGTACGATGGCAGACACAGTATACGCAGTATTTAAGACCAATCACGGCGATTTCACCGTCGAATTATTCCCCGACAAGGCGCCCATTACGGTGGCGAACTTCCGCAAGCTGGCCGAATCGGGCTTTTACGACGGCACGATTTTCCACCGCATCATTCCCCAGTTCATGATCCAGGGCGGCGACCCCGAAGGCACGGGCTACGGCGGTTCGGACGAAATGATCCCTGACGAATTCGACCCGTCCCTGACCTTTGCCGAACCGGGCGTCCTGGCCATGGCCAACGCCGGCCCCAACACGG
Source organism: Megasphaera sp. An286 (assembly GCF_002163455.1). NCBI lineage: Bacteria > Bacillati > Bacillota > Negativicutes > Veillonellales > Veillonellaceae > Megasphaera > Megasphaera sp. An286. The sequence goes on from NZ_NFIY01000010.1 coordinate 72,325, forward strand.
GCAGTTCCCAGTTCTTCGTCACCGTCGTGCCGACGCCGTGGCTCCAGAACCACCACTCCATTTTCGGCAAGGTCGTCAAAAATTACGATGTCGTCGAAGCCCTCAGCCAGGTGCCGACGAACCGGTTTGACCGTCCTCTCGACGACGTAGTCCTGGAAACCGTCGCCATTACGGATACGCTCTAAGAGGTTCCATGCCGTTTTATACCTACATGGTGCGCTGCGCTGACGGCACGCTGTACACCGGCTGGACCTTGGACGTAGACAAGCGCGTCGCCGCTCACAATGCGGGCCGCGGCGCCAAGTATACTCGTTCCCGTCGTCCCGTCCGCCTCGTGTGGAGCCGGGCCTTCCCGACGAAGCACGACGCGATGCACTGGGAATGGCAGATCAAGCAGATGCCCCGGGCAGAAAAAGAAGCCCTCTGCCAGTCCCTGCCAAAGGAGATGGTATAACATGATACATTGGAAGAAAGCCTTGACGGCAGGCTTCCTGAGCCTGACCTTGTTCGCCGTCCCCGTCAGCACGGCTATGGCCGCGTCGTGGTGGCAGACCCTGGCCTACGGGGCCGCCGCCATGACCTTGGCCAAGCAGCAGCTGACGAAAATGGACGACGGCGCGAAGCAGCAGATGCTGGCCAGCACCCAGGCCAAGACGGGCGTCGTCGCCGGCGAAGCCTACGGCGACCGTTTGGAAGGGATTCAGCGCAACATCGTAGCCACGGGCATGATCGAACGCCAATACGACGTATACGCCAACCCGTCGGAGGACCTGAACGCCTTTGAAACCATCGGCGGCGTCATTTCCGTCAACAAGGGCATGATGGACGCCCTGAGCGACGACGAGCTGGCCTTTACGCTGTGCCATGAAATGCAGCACGGCGAAAAACGCCACGCCGTCAACGGCGTCTTGAAGAGCATCGGCATCGCGACCCTCGTCGACGTGGCTCTCGGCGGCGACCTCAACGTCCTCGACGTCCTCTTGGGCAGCGTCGCCGTCAACTACATCGACAACGAAGTGGTGACGATGGACCAGGAAAAAGAAGCCGACGCCCACGGGTTTGACGTCTTCAAGAACACCCAGTACAACGTCGGCGGCGCGGCCTCGTCCATGCAGCTCGTCTACGAGCAGTACGGCGAGCTGTATCAGGAAGGCTTCAAGCGCATCATCAATCCGAACAACCATCCGCAGATGACCAGCCGCATTGAAAAGCTGGCCTTCCGCATGAGCCAGTGGTCGGGCAACCACGTCCAGGTCGGCGGCGACGTCGTGTACGTCAACGCCCAGCCGGTCATCCATCCCGTCCCGTCGGGCGACTACTCGCCGCGGCGTAGGGCCTTTCTGGCGGCGGGCAATCTGGCCCGCGTGACCCACAACGAGTACGGCGAGGCCATCGATGAAGACGAAGTCCAGGCCGTGCCGCTGAACCAGCAGGATAAAAAGGGCAAGAAAGCCCATAAGGACGCCCCCATCTATCCGCCGGCATGGAACGTAGCCCAGCATGGTTCCGACATTTACGTCAACGGCCTGCGCATCATGACCTGCGCGCCCGGCGACGACGGAGGGGCTATTACCCAGTCCTTGGAAAAGGCCTTGAAGGCCGAGCCGGCCATGTTGTCGGAAAAGGAAATCAAGAAGCTCAACAAAGAGTGGAAAAAACAGTACGAAGCAGATAAGAAAGCCAAAGAAGAAGCCGAACAGGCCGCGGCGGAAGCCCAGCAGCCTGCCGAAGCTTCGTAGGCTCAATACGATACGCGCCGCCGACGGGACAGACTTCCTGCCCGACGGCGGCGCGTCGTTATGCTGCTTTTGATTTTGAGAAAGGAGGAGAAGGCCATGCGTTACAGCGCTTTCTGCTGCGCCGTCCTGACGGCTCTTACCCTGGGCGCAGGCCTCGTCGCCGTGGCCTATCAGACGGCAGAGCCCCAGGAGCTCGTCGACCCGCCGATGGAACAAGCCCGCCATCTGTTGATCGACCACGCGGAGACAGACTGCCGGCATCAGCCCGTTATCACAGAACATTATACGGCAGACGATCCGGCGTCGGCCCGGCCGGTCCTGCGCTGGAGCCGTATCGACGGCGCCGTCATGTACGACGTGCAGGTTGTAAAGCGTCATGGCGGCGGCCCGTCTCCGTGCTACGAGCCAGTCATGGCTGTGCAGCGCGTCTACAATACGGCCTGCGAGCTCCTGCTTCCCGCCGGCTGCCGCGAGCCCGTCCTGTACTGGCGCGTCAAGCCCCTGAACCTGCGCGGCCAGGCCATCGGCCCCTTTTCCGAGCTGGAGCCCCTGCCCGTAGACTGGCAGAAACAGGACGTAGTCAAGCCCGTTCCCTTGTCGACGTACAATCAGGGCCAGGGGCAGACCCTGCTCTATCCCGTATACGACTGGATAGCCATGCCCGACGCCGACCATTACGAAGTAGAAATCCTCGACGCCCCGCCGGAAAATCCCAACGGCACAGCGCCCTCGGCGCACCGCATCGCCGTCTATACGACGCCTATCGCCCATCAGTACGACAGCCAGGCGCGCATGTCGGCGCAGCCCTTCTATTGGCGCGTCCGGGCCGTCCGCAGCGACGGCAGTCCTTTGGGCGTGTACTCCGACGCCTCGTCGTATACGACCGACCCGAGCCGGCCCTGCGCGGCCGCTATCTACGGAGACAGCATCAGCCACGGCGGCGGCAGCGTGTCCTACTCGCCGGCGGACTGGGAATTCAGCTACGGCCATTACCTCGCGTTCCCTACGGTCAACCTGTCCTTCAGCGGCGACACGAGCCGCACGGCCGTCGAGCGGTTTGACAAGGACGTCGCGCCCTTCCGGCCGCCGTACTTGCTCATCCTCATGGGGACGAACAGCCTCCGCGCCGGCGTCGAGCCAGCCGAGGTCATCGCCAACATGGAACAGGTCAAAGCGAAATGCCTATCATACGGTATCCGACCCGTCTTTCTCACCTTGCCGCCCCTCAATCCGGACAACATCCGTGCGGCTTTTGGGCAGGACACGGTACGGAGCTGGCGCGAAGCCATTGCGGCGGTCAATTCCTATGTGAAGACCCAGGTTCACGTAGACATTACGCCGGGCATGGCCGACGAACGGGGCGAGCTGCGGGAAGACCTGGCCGTTGACGGACTCCACCTCGACCCGCCGGGCAAGCGCCTCATGGCCGAGGCCATCAACGCTGCCTGGCCGGATATTACGGCTCTTCCCGACGAAGCGTGGAATTCTGATGATGAATTATAATGAAAAATACCCGTCTCGGCGACGATCAGCCGGACGGGTATTTGCGTAGTTTGCAATCATACAGCGAACATACGAACGAAATAGTGTTGACTATATATACAGTTGTCTTGTATACTATTGCCTAAGAGGCGCTGCGCCATCACGGCAGGCGGTGAAAAAAGCCCCCGAATCTGTATGAAACGGGGGTGATGCCCATGAACGACACCAATGTAACCTTGTTACTGTTTATCGTTTTGGTCATGTTGTTGAAAGATACGACAAAGAAGTAACCGCCACCTTAGTTTTCCCAGACTAGAAACGGTTGTTTATTTGTACGTAATCTATCCAGGGGCTATACCGTTTGCTGGCACAGCGCCTCGCTTTTTCACCTTTATTATAACGGCTGAGCCCGCTGCCGTCAAGGTGCGCCCTATACCACCTCGGCAGACAGCTGCTGAGACGGGTATTTGCATATCATACTGTCCGGCAGACGGTGAAAAAAGCCCCCGAATCTGCACGAAACGGGGGTGATGCCCATGAGCGATACAAACATAACGTTGTTATTACTCATCGTTCTTGTGGTTTTGTTGCAAAATGTAACAAAAAAGTAGCCGTCACCTTAGTTTTCGCGAGCTAAGACAGCTACAATTTTGTAACCATTGCGGGGGCTATACCGTGTGTTGGCACAGGGCCTCGCTTTTTTCACCTTTATTATAATGGCTGAGCCCGCTGCCGTCAAGGCGCGCGTCATGGCGCCAGGGCTATTCGCCTGGCTTTTCCGTGCTTTCAGGTGCGGCATCGTCGGGCCGATGGGCCTCGCCCCAGCGGCACATGGCTTCCATAATCGGGTAGAGGGAGCGCACTTTGTCCGACAGGCTGTATTCGACCTTCGGCGGGATTTGGGGATATTCCCGGCGGACGAAGGCCGTCGCGCTCCATGCCTTTCAGCTGCTCGCTCAGCGTCTTGTAGGTAATGGCCCCGATTTTTCGCTTCAGCTCGTTGAAGCGGATGGTCTCGTATTCGACGAGAAAATACAAGATGACCAGCCGCCATTTGCCGCCGATCAGGGACAGGGTGTAGCCGAAGGGGACGTCGGACAAGGCCTGCAGGGCTCCTTCGTAAGGCTTCATGCTCATGAGGGGTACTTCCTTTCTCCATAGTATGTGTCAAAAAAGTGCGTACTATACAATCCGTCTTTTCTTTTTTATCATAAAAGAAGAAGGATATACAAGTCAACCCGGCTCAGCCGGAGAAGGGAGCTCTGCCATGAAAAACGTAAAAATCACCATACTCAAGACGACGCTGGATGCGGAACTAGCCGCCCAGTACGGCGTGCCGGGACTCACGGCTTGTCCCATGATGCGGGAAGGGCAGGTCTTTTACGCCGACTACGCCAAGCCCGAGGGCTTCTGCGACGAAGCGTGGAAGGCGATCTATCAGTACGTCTTCGCCCTGGCTCACGGCGACGGCAAGACCTTGTTTTATCACGGCGACTGGATCGCTAAGCCCAACGTCGCCATTTGCAGCTGCAACGACGGCCTGCGCCCGGTCATCATGAAGCTCGAAGGAACGGACGAAGAAGCGGAACTCAGCTATGTTCCCGTCCGCTGACGGCTTTGCGTGAATCTATTCTCCATATGCATGTATAAGACTTTGTTATATTATATTGATATACTACAGCTCCGGCGGCGCAGTCCTGTCAGCCTGTCATTCGGCAGGAATGCGAGCCGAAAGCCTTCGGTTTGTCCTCATTTTTGTCCGCTGAGATAAGACGAACGATACGACATAGCCGCTCGAATCCGGCCCCTTTGGCCTAGGTTCGGGCGGCTTTTGTCATGCCTTTTTCTCTATATCCGACGGCAGCGCGGACGTGAGAATCCGCATGGATACGCCGTTTTTCGCTGTTGGCATCAAGGGATGTAACGCGTACGTAACGCCCTAGACTAGAAGAGACAAGACCAGAGGAGACAAGAGGGAGATAAGAGAAGAGACGCGCAGCGTTACGGGCGTCGCCCCGGAACGGACGGAATAGACGGAGAGAAATTTTTCCATGAGGAGACATAAAACGACGGGGCCTTTTCCCTTACTATTATAGAACGCAGCCCCCAGGAGCTGACGAACGGGAGGACCGAAAATGAAACAACTTCGTTGGATGAAAACAAAAATTGGATTGTTTGGCGACCCGAAGGTCATGGCCATGCTCAGCCAGCGCCACGGCGAGACGTACTTCGTCGTCTGGTTTTTGCTCAAGGACATTGCCGGGACGGTCAACTGCGACGGCTACGCCTGCCTGTCGGAGCAGGTGCCCCTGACGGGCGAATACATCGCCCGCGTCCTTCGCCGCCGCCGCGACGTCGTCGAAAAAGCCCTTGATTTCTTAGAGCAGATAGACCTCATCCGCCGCGATGAAGAAGGCCGTATTCGCCTCGTCGACTGGGAAGAATTGCAGGATTTTGACAAGGACGAACGCCGCCGCCAGCAGACGCGCAGCCGCGTGGCCCGATTCCGCCAGAAGCAGGGCGAAGGGGGCGGCCGAGCTGACGGCGGTACTGCCGAAGCTCCTGATAAGACGGCAGGAGGCGAAGCCGCGGCATATTACGCCCAGGTCTTTGGCGGTATCCATCGGGCGGCACAGTTTGCCTTAGACGAGATGGAATGCCGGTGGGGCGTCGACGCCGTCTGCCGCGCTGTAGCCATTGCCAAGGAGCGGGGCGCTGAGGGAAATAACCTCAACTATATCCGCTCGATTCTCGCCAACAGCGGCGGACAGCCGCGGCGAAGGGGAAAGGATGATTGCCATGGGTATGCAAGTATTGATGAATACGTTAGTGTCATGCTTCGGCAGGCGGATGAATATGAATCCGCAGTTCATACACGTGCTGAAGGCCAGCCTGCCCGCCGGGCTGACGGAGGAACAAGGCGCGGAGCTGGGCGCCCGCCTGGCCCAGACCTGTAAGTTTGCGCCGACTATAGCGGAAATCCTGGCCGAGTGGCGGGCTATGCGCCGCGATATGCAGCGGCGCGAGAGTATGCCGCCGCCGATGCCGGTACGCAGAAACCCCGCCGTCGTCCGCCGGCTGCGCTCTGTCCGCGACTTGCTGAGGCAGGGCAGCCCCTTGCCAAAGCAGGACATCGGGCCGGAGCTGCGCGAGTTTGCCCGGAAGCGGTTTCCCGACATCAGCGACGACGTCATCCGGAGAAACTGGCTGGAAATTATGAATTGCATGGACTATGCGGCAGAACAACAACGGACGGCTTCGCCCTACCAGATGGTCATGGAGCTGGAGGCCGACGGGACGATCAGCCTGAGCATGAAGACCTTGGAGTGCGCTGGCTGACGGCTTGAGTTTCGCCGCCAGATCCATGGTATATATAATACATATTTATATGGAGTGCAGCAGTTCATTTCCCCAGAGGCGCAAGGCTCGCAGGGGCAGCAACGACAAAGTTTCCTGCCGTCCCATGCAGGAGACGCCGACGCGACAGATTCAGAAAGCCATGGCGGCCGACATGGCAGTTCTACGAAGGAGGCGTTCCTATGCATCGGATTATGCAGTGTTTAAGAAACCTCGACAAACAGACTATTGTATTTGTGATTCGTTTGATTCAATATTTCGTTAGGAGGAAATACAACGATGAAAATTTATCTCAACGCCGGCCACGACCGGCTCCTTGATTCCGGCGCAGTCAACGAAGCCATGGGATTGCGCGAGTGCGACCTGGCCTATGAGCTGGCCCAGAACGTGAAAGGATATCTGGAACGAAATGGCGTCGCCGTCCTGTTTGGACAGCAGGATAACCTGTACGCCGTCTGCGGCGAAGCCAACGACGCCGAGGCCGACGCCTTCGTGTCCCTGCACTTCAACGCGTTCAACAAGCGCGCCGCCGGCACGGAAACGCTCATCTCCCATACGGCAGAGAGCCTGCTTTTGGGCCATGCCATTCAGTCCAACATCAAAGCCGTCCTCAACCTGCCCGACCGCGGGCTGAAGGAACGGCCGGGCCTCTTCGTCCTGCGCAATACGGTGATGCCTGCCGTCGTCGTCGAAGTGTGCTTTATCGACAACGACTACGACATCCGCCAGTACCAGAGCCGCGCCGACGCCGTAGCGCGGGCCATCGCCACAGGGATCATGCAGTGGCCGGCAATGGCAAGGAAGGCGGCGTAATGCCGTGCCTTCTATGGCACAACATTGAGAAATACAAAAAAAGGGTGCGGCCCCTTTAGGCCGGGATGTTACTTTTTTCTTTCTGCGTGGCCAGAAAGTTCCCATACTTTCTTTCTGAGCGGTCAGAAAGAAAGTATGCAAAGAAAGAACCGCCGCCCAGGTACTACCGAGTCTTGCTGTACATGGCGCAGGCGGCACGGCAAAATCGCTTTGCTCGGATGCCGTTTTTTCCGCCTGCGCCATGTACAGCAGCCGACTTACGTCGGCACGACTCGTCCGTAATGGGCGGGCAATCTGCGACTAGACGACAAGTACCTTTTTATGACGATTTCATAGGCTTTCAGCATAAGGCTGGCTATACGCTCTTTTAGATAGAGCCCAGTGCATGTGTTTTAGTGTCAAAAAAATGCGCATTGCATAGGAGTTTTGTGTTTGTTAAAACTAAATGTATTACTCGGCGATGCGTTGGGGCATTGTATCATGAGAAAGAGGTACATCCAATAGGTAAGAATATACTGTGCGGCAATATATGAGGAACGGGCTCGGTGTTTTCTCGCCCGTTACGGACGCGCCGGGCCGCCGCAGGCGGATGCGAAGAGCCTTACAGGCGGAGTAAGCAGTATCCGAGCGAAGCGATTTTACTGCGCCGCCTGTCAGGCTCGCAGCAAGGCGCGGGAGTTCCGGGCCGGCCTCTTTCTTTTTTTGATTACTTTTTTCTTTCTGGCCGCGCAGAAAGAAAAAAAGTAATAGTATTCCCTTGCGTTGGGACACAACGCAATCCTAGACTTCCCCTGTCTTTGCGCCAACAAAGACAGAAAACATATTCACATTCCAAAGGAGGAATTTATTATGGCAGAACGTACTGCAATTTCCAGCAAGTTGAAACTCACCGTTTCCTATCAGGATCACGAAGGGACGCAGAAGAAGCGGCAAATGACCTTCGCCCACCTCAAGCCTTCGGCCGAGCCTGAAAGCATCACGGCTGTGGCGACGGCTATCGGCACCCTGCAGGACGATCCGATTACGTCGATTCGCGAAGTCATTGAAAATGAAATTACGGCCTAAGCCAGTATTTTCCATTTCGAAAGGAGAAACATACCATGATTCAGACTAAAACCAGAACCTTACAGCTCGAATTTGCCGACGCTGCCGGAAACAGCGTCGTCTATTCCCTCAAAAATCCCAAAGAAGGCCTCGACAAGGGCACCGTCGACGCCGCCGTCGGCACGCTGCTGGAAAAGAAGATTTTCGCGACGGCCGAGGGCGAGCTGACGGCCTTGAAGGACAGCCGCATCATTACCCGTCAGGTCGAGACTCTTGACGAATAAGGTATAATGATAAGTAAAACGCAAAATGCCTTGGGCGTATGCTCAAGGTGTTTTGCCCTATAAGGAGGCAACATTGTATGACCATTCCTGTACGGCAATGCATCCGTCAAGTCCAGATGGGCGACGTCGATGCCATTGCAGATATTTGTCAGCTGTACAACCCCTTTATCCAATCCATGGCCCGTAAATACAGCTACGTGTACGGCAGCATTCACGACGCCCGCTCGGTCGCGACTACCGCTCTGATCGAATGTATTTATTCCTACGACTTGGCGGACAACGTAGATGTCCCCCTGGCTATCGTCCGGTTCGTCAGAAAGCAGTTCGGCGATGATGCCTATCGCTACAAGCAGGAACAATCCCTGCTTGAAAAGAACGTCTACTGTCCCGAAGGCGGCACGACCGATCTGCCCGACTATCTGGAAGACCAGAACGCCGTCTGTCCCATGGGCCGGGTCATCGAGATGGAAGAAAAAGAAGAGCTCCAGCGGGCCTTGGATACCTTCGACGAGAAGGAACGCCGCCTCGTCTGCCTGCGCCACAAGGAAGCATGGACCTTCCGCTCCATCAGCGAAGAACACGGCATTCCCATCCCCTCGATCCAGACCGTCATCAACCGCGGCGTACGCAAGCTTCGCAGCCACTACGGCCTCGACGGAGACGCGCCGAAGAAAATCCCGAAAAAGTATAGGGGAAAGAAGTAACCAAAAAGAAAGAGGCCGGCCCGGAACTCCCGCGCCTTGCTGTGAGCCTGACAGGCGGCGCGGTAAAATCGCTGGCGCTCGGATACCGCTTCTTCCGCCTGTCAGGCTCTTCGCATCCGCCTGCGGCGGTACGGCGCGTCCGTAACGGGCGGTGCTGGCTGTAGGCAACGTCCTTTGCGAGTATTGACTATGTGACGGCGTATGGTATAATATAAGCAGAATTCAATATGTCCATTTAACACACGAAATCCCCGTAACGTTGCCGCGTTACGGGGATTTTCCGTGGGGCTGGTTGCTCCTATTAGTGTCTGTTCAGCCACTTACAGATGTAGTTTGCGACTACGCCTGCCATGACAGACAATACAAAAGAATTCAATATTTCCATTTAACTCCCCCCTTTCTGTTGCCAGAAATGGAGAAGAGCAACGCGTTTAGTATATCATGCGATGATTAGAGGTTTCTTAAAGTTTTATGAAAGAAACATGAGAAAAAGGGAGAATGCTTGCATGGCCGTTGACTGTGCGGCGGCGTATGGTATAATATACGTAGAATGTAGTGTTTCCATTTGACACACGAAAACCCCGTAACGGTTGCAGCGTTACGGGGTTTTCTCGTGGGGCAGGTTGCTCTGGGATTATCTGTCCCACCACTTACAGATGTAGTTCGCGACTACGCCTGCCATGACAGACAATACAAAAGAATGTAATATTTCCATTTGACTCCCCCCTTTCTGTTGCTGAGAATGGGGAAGAGCAACGTGTTTAGTATATCATGTGATGATTAGAGATTTCTTAACGTTGCATGAGAGATACATGAGAAAAACAGAAAATGACTGTACAGTTGTTGATTGTATGATACCTACATGAAACATTGAACCGATACGACGGGCCGAATCCATTGCGGATTCGGTCTTTTTTTTGTACGCAAAAAAATGGCTGAAATACCGTTAAAAATGGGCATTTTCACTTGACATAGGGGGTAGTTAAATGGAAATATTTAATTCTTTTGTATTGTCTGTCATGGCAGG
>NZ_NFIY01000011.1:0-78303 GCF_002163455.1 Megasphaera sp. An286
TGGGCTACCATACGCCGTCAGAGCTATTTGATGCATTCCTCGATGAAGTTTATGCTAGTGAGTGTGTTTCCTGATTATGGTTGTTCAAATTCAACTTGCAATTTACCTTAAAATTTTATATGATAGGGAAGTTCAATTCTTAGCTATATCAGGAGATGTCGTTTTTTTATGAACCACCGTATTTCATTGCGTCAATTTCTGCCTCTGGCGGGGATTACCGTTTCGGCTTTTTTATTTAATACGTCGGAATTTATGCCGATTGGACTGCTGACGAGCATCGCTTCGGATTTTCAGATTACCGAAGCGCAGGCCGGCGTCATGATATCGGCCTATTCCTGGGCGGTTACGATTTTATCTCTGCCGCTCATGCTGCTGGCCTGCAAGGTAGAATACCGCAAGCTGCTGCTGATGACGCTGGGCATGTTTTGTCTGGGGCAGGCACTATCGGCTTTTTCCAGCCAATATGCATTGCTGACGGCGTCGCGCATCTGCGTGGCCTGCGCTCATTCCGTCTTTTGGTCTATTGCGGCTCCTATGGCCGTTCAGCTCGTAGAAAAGGAACATCGCTCGACGGCGCTGAGCATGGTGGCGACGGGAACTTCTATCGCGATGATTTTAGGCCTGCCTTTAGGCCGCGTCATCGGCTTGTATATTGGCTGGCGCATGACCTTTTTGACGATCGGCATCATATCTTTTCTCACCTTGGTTTATATATGGCGCGTATTTCCGCAGATTCCCAGCCGCTCGGCTTTCTCGGTACGGCAGCTGCCGGAGCTCGTTAAAAATCCCGTCTTGATTCGTTTATATGGGCTGACCGTAGTCATGGCGACGGCATATTATACGAGTTACAGCTATATCGAACCGTTTTTGCAGCAGATTGGCGGTATGTCGGAAGAGAGGATTACTTTGACGCTGATTCTTTTCGGCCTCAGCGGATTAGGCGGCAGCGTCTTGTTTTCGCGCGGCTACGGCCATTTTCGCTTCGGAATGCTTCGCCTGTCGTTTATCTGCATGGCTGTGCCGCCATTATTGCTGCACGCGGCTTCAGGCAGCTTGTATGCCGTCATGATATTATGCGCGGTCCTCGGCATGGCTGCTACGATTTTCAACGTATCTTTCCAGGCCGAACTAATTCAGCATACGTCTCTCAGCGCGGCTGCCGTGGCGATGTCTATTTTTTCCGGCATCTTCAACTTGGGAATCGGCAGCGGCACCTGGATTGGCGGCATGGTTTCTACGTACAGTTCTATTGCCTATATCGGCTATGCCGGAGGCGGCTTGGCGGCTGCTGCGTCGGCGTATTGTATTTTCAGCTTTATCAAACGGCTGAAACAAGGGTAATTGCGGTAAAATGGATGTATAAGGCCGGCGAGCAGGCTGGGACATAGAGGCGTCAGAATTCATCAAAAAAATTTCAAAAAAGTACTTGCATTTTTTCTTTCTTACTAGTATAATAAATATCGTTCCAGTGAGAACACATGAGTTATTCCTCAATAGCTCAGTCGGTAGAGCAATCGGCTGTTAACCGATTTGTCGTAGGTTCGAGTCCTACTTGAGGAGCCATGGCCCCTTGGTCAAGTGGTTTAAGACACCGCCCTTTCACGGCGAGAACATGGGTTCGAATCCCGTAGGGGTCACCACTATTTGGGCGATTAGCTCAGCTGGGAGAGCGCCTGCCTTACAAGCAGGATGTCAGCAGTTCGATCCTGTTATCGCCCACCAGACTCGAGAGCGCTAGTGCAGTGATGCACTAGCGTTTTTTTCGTATACGGAGATATACTTTAATATGGAAAACAGCCAGATATGCCGGGGCACATCTGGCTGTTGTGTCAGGATTCTGTTGGTTTTTTCAGGGATTGCTTTAATTTTTTGATCGATAAGCCGACGCGGCCGCGGGAGCTGTCGACGGAGATGATGACGGCATCGACGACGTCTCCGACGCTGATGACGTCGGTCGGGTGGCGGAAGGGATGATTGCACAGCTCGGAGCGGTGAATCAGCCCCGGTGTCTTTAAGCCGAAGTCGACGAACGCGCCGAAGTCGACGACGTTGTGGACGGTGCCGCGGACGACGGTTCCTATTTTTAATTCGTCCAGAGATACGACGTTGCGGCGCGTCAGCGGCAAGGGAAATTCGCTGCGGACGTCGCGGCCCGGCTTGCGCAGCTCTTCCAGGATATCGCGGATCGTCGGCTCGCCGGCCTGGAATTTGGCGGCCAGGACAGGGACGGCGTTCATCTGCACCTTGCTTTGCAGGGCGCGGAGTTTCTCTTCGTCGTGGAGGTCTGCTTTCGTCAGGCCATAATGGCTGATGATTTTTTCTGTCAGCTCGTACGATTCGGGATGGACCGACGTGTTGTCCAAGGGTTCGTCGCCGCCTTTAATGCGCAGGAAGCCGGCGCACTGCGTAAAGGTAGCCGGGCCTAAGCGGTTGACCGACAGCAGCTCCTGCCGGCTGTGAAAGGGGCCGTTTTCCTTGCGGTAGGCGACGATATTGGCCGCCGTGGCCGCCGTCAAGCCCGATACATGCTGCAGCAGGGCTGCCGACGCCGTGTTGAGGTCGACGCCGACGTAGTTGACGACGGATTCGACGACGGCGTCCAGGGCGGCTGATAAGGACTTTTGGTTGACGTCGTGCTGATATTGGCCGACGCCGATTGATTTCGGGTCGATTTTGACGGCCTCTGCCAGGGGATCCTGAATCCGGCGGGCAATGGATACGGCTCCGCGGATGGTGACATCCAGGTCGGGCAGCTCTTCCCTAGCCAGATCGGACGCAGAGTAGACCGACGCGCCTGATTCGTTGGCGATGATGTAGCGGCAGGATAAGTCGTTTTCCTGAATGAGGCTGGCTACGAACTGCTCCGTTTCATAAGAGGCCGTGCCGTTTCCGATAGATAAGAGCGTTACGCCGTGATTTTGAATCATGCTCAGGAGGGTGTCGGCGCTGGCGCGGCGCTGTTTTTCCGAGCCGGTCAAATAGCAGACGCCGTAATCGAGGACGTTGCCCGTCGCGTCGATGACGGCGGCCTTGCAGCCCGTGCGGTATCCCGGGTCCAGGCCTAAGATTACCTGTCCGGCAAAGGGCGGCTGGAGGAGCAGGCTGCGCAGGTTCTTGGCGAAGATAGAAATGGCCTGCTTTTCGGCCCGTTCTGTCAGGTCGCTGCGGATTTCCCGTTCCAACTGGGGGAAGATGAGGCGCTTATAGCTGTCGGCTGCTGCTGCGGCGATGATCTGCCCGTAAGGCGAATTGCAGACCGTTACGTCTTGTATGAGCTTGCCGATGTTGGCGTCCGGCGTGTCGGTCAGAGTTACCTTCAGCAGCTTCTGCGCTTCTCCTCGGTTGATGGCCAGTATGCGGTGGCTGGGAAGGGAGGCGATGCGGCCGCTGAAGTCCTTATAGGTCAGCATGGCCTTGGCTTCGTCCTCTTCGACTAACAGGGCGCATTCCAGCTTTGACGTTTTCCACAAGGCGCGGCGGAGATACTGACGGTACGGCGCAAGCTCGGACATGCGTTCCGCTAAAATATTGGCCGCGCCGGCAATGGCGTCTTCGATTGTCGGTATCGTTTCATTCAGGTAAGATGCGGCGGCCTCTTCCGGAGACGGCCCGTGGGGATCCTGCCGCCAGAAGATGTCGGCCAGCGGCTCCAGCCCGGCGTCGCGGGCCATGGACGCTTTTGTCCGTTTTTTCGGCTTATAAGGCATGTAAAGGTCTTCGATTTCCTGCAGCTTGCCGGCCTGGTCTAGGAGACGTCCTAATTCTTCCGTCCACTGGCCTTGCTCCATAATGGACTGGCGTACGGCTTCGCGGCGGCTGGACAGGGCTTGTTCATATTCGTACTGCTCCTGGATTTGGCGCAGCTGTATTTCGTTCAGCATACCCGTCGCTTCCTTGCGGTAACGGGCGATAAAGGGAATCGTGTTGCCGCTTTGCAGGAGGCTCAGGGCCGTCTGGATTTGCTTTTCTGACACGTGTATCGTATGAGCGATTGTTTGAATAATGTGTTGGTCTGTCATGGAAAACTCCTTTCTAATACAGTATATATTATGCTTGCAAATTTTGTATTCGTCAAATTAAAAAATTTTATCTATTTATATTGAAAAATCTATTAATAACCGTTACAATGTAATAGAGAATACTTTCGCATATTATATGTTTAGTTAGTATGCTCAGTATCCTTGCACAAAAGGGGGGAAACGATATGAATATTGCCGAATTATTACGGAGTAACGGCTACAAGGTTACGCCGCAGCGGCTGGCTGTATACGATGCGATCGATCATAATATGACCCATCCCAACGCAGAATCCATTTACCAGCAGCTCCAGCCCCAGTATCCATCGATGAGCTTGGCGACGGTGTACAAGACCATGGAGATTTTTGCAAAAATCGGCGTAGTAAAAATTTTGCAGTGCGGCGAAGACGCCCACCGCTACGATTATAATACATCCCAGCACGCCCATATACGGTGCGTCAAATGCAACCGCGTGCTCGACGTCGATATCGACGAAGGCCAGCTGGCCAGACAGGCCGAGGCGCAGACAGGATTTTCTGTTAGCGGCGTGAGTTTGTCTTTCCTGGGTGTATGCAAGGACTGCCAGGAGGCAGAATAATAAAAAATACGAAGAGCGCTGCAGCGAAGTGACATACTATTTGCTGCAGCCTTTTTCTTATGCGAGGTGAAGAAATATGCTGCATATAGGATGTCATCTGTCCGTTTCCCAGGGCTTTCGCCATATGGGCGAGGAAGCTCTGACCATCGGCGCCGATACGTTTCAGTTTTTTACGCGCAATCCCCGCGGCGGCAGTGTCCGAAAGCTGGATATAGACGATATGAAGCAGCTGAACGAGCTCATGGCGGCCCATGATTTTGCGCCTATTCTGGCCCATGCGCCGTATACGCTCAACGGCTGCTCCAAGACGGAGCGAACGCGGCAGTTTGCCGTCGAAGCGATGAGCGAGGATTTGCAGCGGCTGGAATATCTGGATAACTGCCGCTACAATTTTCATCCCGGCAGCCACGTCGGGCAGGGCGCGGACGAGGGAATCCGCCTCATTGCGTCCATGATGAACCAATGCATGTTTTCAGGACAAAGGACGACGGTGCTGCTGGAAACCATGGCCGGCAAGGGGACGGAAGTAGGCCGCAGCTTTGAAGAGCTGGCGGCTATTATCGACAAGGTGCAATTTTCTGATAAGGTAGGCGTCTGCCTGGATACGTGCCACGTATTTGACGGCGGCTATGACATTACGGAGCGCCTGGATGAGGTGCTGGAGCAGTTTGACCGCCTTATCGGATTGGAGCGGCTGAAGGCCGTTCATATCAACGACAGCAAGAATCCCCTGGGCAGCCGCAAGGACCGGCATGAAAAAATCGGCGAAGGCCATATCGGACTGGAGGCATTTCGGAAGATTATCAACCATCCGGCCCTGCGGACGCTGCCGTTTTATCTGGAAACTCCTAACGAGTTAGACGGCTACGCCAGGGAAATCGCTATGCTGCGGGATTTATACTGCGAATAAGGAGGGATTGCCTATGCGGATTCTGCATACGGCAGATTGGCATTTAGGAAAACTATTTTACGGCGATTACCTGACGGACGACCAGGCCTATGTGCTGACGGAACAGCTTCTGCCGATGATCCGGGACGAGGGCATCGACGCCGTCGTGCTGGCCGGCGACGTATACGACCGCAGCTTGCCGCCGGCAGACGCCGTGGCCTTGTTTGATGAAATCGCGACGAAGATTACGGCGGAAGCGGGGGTTCCCTTTTTCGTCATCAGCGGCAATCATGACAGCGCGGCCCGCCTGTCCTTCGGCAGCCGGATGCTGGAAAAACAGGGGTTTTATATTGCCGGGGAACTCGACAAGCTGATCGGGCCGGTCGTCCTGCATGACGCCTATGGACCCGTGGCCTTTGTGCTCCTGCCGTTTATCGAGCCGGCAGCGGCCAGGTTGTATTTCGGCGACGATACGATCCGCAGCCATGAGGACGCCTTAGCCCGTTTCATAGACAGCCGGCGCGCCGGAACGGCGATGCGGACGGTCTGCGTCGCCCATGTCTTCGCTGCCGGCGGCGAAAGCAGCGATTCAGAACGCCCGTTGTCGATCGGCGGAAGCGACGCCGTTTCGCCGGCCTTGTTTTCCGACTATACGTATACGGCTCTGGGCCATCTCCACGGGCCGCAGCAGGTGGGCGGGCCGAACGTGCGCTATGCCGGCAGCCTGCTGAAATATTCCTTCGGCGAATGGAGGCAGAAAAAAGGAGCCGTCATCGTGGATATAGACGAAAAGGGCGGGACGGCGACGTCGTTTTTGCCCTTTTCTCCCTGCCATGACGTACGCGTCGTCGAGGGCTTGTTTGAGGATATCATGGCCGGCGAAGACTTGCATACCGACGACTATATCCTGTTCCGCCTGACCGATACGGCTCCGATTCTGGACGGCATGTCTAAGCTGCGGCAGAAATATCCGCGAGCGGCGGCGCTGGAAATGCCGAACCGTCAAAGCGGCGGCACGGGAGAGCGGGATTTCGACCTGCGCAGGACTACGGAGCGGCAGCTGTTTGAGAGCTTTGCCGCCGCCATGATGCCGGACCGGCCGCTGACGGAGGCCGAGCAGGCTTGCATGGACGACTTGTGGACGGATATGCTGCAGCGGGAAGGAGACGGCTTGTTGTGAAACCATTATATTTGGAAATGAACGCCTTCGGTCCCTATGCCGGGCGTCAGGTTATTGATTTCCGCCGGCTGGAAGATCATAAGCTGTTTTTGATATACGGGCCGACCGGCGCCGGCAAGACGACGGTACTGGATGCGATGTGCTATGCCCTGTACGGCGAAACGAGCGGAAACCGCCGCTCGGGCGCCCATATGCGCAGTGAATATGCTTCGCCGGAAGAGGAGACGTACGTCGTCTTTGCCTTTGCCATCGGGCCGGCGCGGTACTGCGTCGAGCGAAGGCCGGAGCAGCAGATAGCGAAAAAGCGCGGCACTGGCTTAAAGAAATCGGCGGCGTCGGCCGCCTTATACGCCGTGGACGAAAAGGGCGAAAAGACGGCGGTCATTGCGACGAAAAAGGTCGGCGAAGAGGTGGAACGGCTGCTGGGCTTTAAGGCCGAGCAGTTCCGGCAGGTCGTCCTGCTGCCCCAGGGGGATTTCCGCCGTTTGCTGCTGGCCAGCTCGGCGGACCGCCAGCAGATTATGCAGACCTTGTTTCATACCCAGCGCTACGCCCGGCTGCAGGAGCTGGCAAAGGAAAAATACGACGATATCCTGTCGCAGTACGACTTGCGCAAGGAGCGCATTGCTCAGCTTTTGCAGAGCCTGGGAGCCGGCGATGCAGCGGCGCTGACCGCTATGGAACAAGCTGCAGACGAAGAACAACGGCTGCGTCAGGGCGAATTGGACGCGGCCATAGCCGACCGCGATGTCTATCAGAAAACAGTCCAGGATGCGCAGGTAGTGTACAGCCATTGGCAGAATTTGAAGGAAAGCCGCAGGCTGCGGGATCAGCTGCGTCAGCAGGAAACAGCTATGGCGGAGAAACAGGCTTATATCGACGTGTTGCGCCGCGCACAGCTGCTGGCGGAACCGTGCCGCCAGCTTGACGAGATACAGGCCCAGGGCGTCGCTGCCGGCCAAAAAGCCGGCGAAGCTGCCGTACAAGCCGAACGGGCGCTGCAGCGACTTCAGGCCGTGCGCAAAGAGGCAGAAGTACTGCAGGCGCAGGGCACGGCTCATGACGCCGACGCAAGGCAGCTCGTCCTGCTGCAGAACATGGCGAAAAAAGCTGAGCAGTATGGAGAGCTGTGCCGCAGGGCCCGGAAGCTGGCGGACCAGAGCCGGCATGCTGATGAGATATTGGCGGCACTGCAGCAGGAACGGGAGGCCTTGCAGGCCCGGATAGACGCTGGACGAGCAGAAGTAGCTAACCAGCCCGAGCTGGCCGCGGCGTGGGAACAGGCTAAAGGGCAGGCCGCCGCCTGGGAAGAACGGCTGAGCCGGGAAGCGTCGATAGAGTCTTTGTCCGAGGAAATCGCGCAGCGGGATACAGCGTGCCGGGCCGTTGAGGACACCTGCAGCCGGGCTGCCGCCGGGGCGGCGCAGGCGCAGTTGGATTACGAAGGCGTACAAGCCTTGTTTTTGCAGGGACAGGCTGCTTTGCTGGCCAAGGAGCTGAAAGCAGGAGAGCCTTGTCCTGTTTGCGGCGCGACGGAGCATCCCATGCCGGCTCCTTTGGCGGCCCATATGCCGCGGAAGGAGGACGTAGAAGCGCGGAAACGGCAGGTTCAGCAGCGCGATGAGGAGCGCCGTCAGGCTGAACTGACGCTCCAGCGCGTACAGGCGGAGTGCCAAAGTCTGAAGCGGCAGCGCGACGACCTGCGCGCTCAGTATCCTTTTGAATGTACGTCCGCTCAATGGCGGGTACGGCTGGACGCGCAGAAGCAGAAGGTTAGCCTCTTGGGCGAACAAGCCGCCCGGGCAGAACGGACGAGGGCCGCCGTGACGCAATGGGAGATGAAGCAAAAAGAAGGGATACAAAAAGAAGAGCAGGCCCGCCAGCAGGCGGAAGCGGCTCGACTCGCCGCCGCGCAGAGCCAGTTGGCGAAGAAACAGGCCGAAGCGGACGTACCGGCAGAATATCGGGACGCCGCCGTACTGAGACGGCATATGGCTGATCTGAGCCAGCGCGTTAAAGCCTATGAAGAGCAGGCAGAACGAAGCCGAAAGGCCGTCGTTGACGCCGAAAAGGAGGCTGCGCGCTGGACGGAGCAGGAACGCCTGCTGCAGGAGCAGGTGACGGCTCTGCGAAAGCAATATAAAGAGTACGCCGCCGATTTGAAGGATCGGGTTCGACAGGCTGGAATTGAAAGCCTGCAGCAATGCCGGGAACTGCAGCCCTTCGTAGGTTCCATCGACAGAGAGCAGCAGGCTGTCGACGAGTATAACCGGGACGTACAGCAGATACAGGGCCGGATAGCGCAGGAAGAAAAGGCCGTCGCCACGCAGCCGGAACCGGATATGGCGGTATATAAGGCGCAGCTTGATGAAAAGAACAAGCTGTGCCAGCGATTATCTGAATCCTGTGCCGCCGCGGCGATACGCCGACAGGAGCTGTGTCGGGGGCGGGAGCAGATTGCCGCCTGGCAGGGAGAGCAAGCGGAGCTGTCGGCTCGGTATGAGGCAGTCGGTTCCATATATGAACTGATTTCCGGCCAGCATACGGGCGTCAACTTCGAGCGGTATGTGCTGGGAGCGCTGCTCGACGAAGTCTTGGCGGCGGCCAACGCCCGCCTCGATTTGATGAGCCGCCGGCGGTATGAGCTGCAGCGCTCCCGCTCGTGGGACGACAAGCGCGTGCGGCGCATCGGCCTGGATATCGAAGTATTCGACAACTATACGGGATACGCCCGCCCGGCCAATACGCTCTCCGGCGGCGAGACCTTTTTGGCTTCCCTGGCCTTAGCCCTGGGACTGGCCGACGTGGTACAGGCCTATTCCGGCGGCATTCACCTCGATACGATATTTATCGACGAAGGATTCGGTACTCTCGACGGAGAAACGCTGGATTTCGCCTTAAAGGCCCTGATGGAGCTCAAGCAGGGCGGCCGTCTCGTCGGCATTATCTCCCACGTGCCGGAGCTGAAAGAGCGAATCGACGCGCGCCTGGCCGTCCACAAGACCGACAGGGGCAGTACGGCTGACTTCGAATTGCCGTAATTCGTAAAAATTATTTGAATCCCTTTCCAAATGGT
Source organism: Megasphaera sp. An286 (assembly GCF_002163455.1). Lineage (NCBI taxonomy): Bacteria > Bacillati > Bacillota > Negativicutes > Veillonellales > Veillonellaceae > Megasphaera > Megasphaera sp. An286. The sequence continues at coordinate 9,761 of NZ_NFIY01000011.1, forward strand.
AATATAATGAAACCTAATAACGCTATGATACAGGAGGGGACAGAAAGGATGTCTATTCAGAAGGTAAGGGAGTATTTCGCCCAGTGGGGCATGGCTGACCGCGTGTTGGAACTGGATCAGTCCAGCGCGACTGTCGACGAAGCGGCGGCGGCCCTTCATACGGAAGGCAAGCGCATCGCCAAATCTATGTCGTTTTTATTGGACGACGGGCCGATTTTAGTATTGTTTGCCGGCGACGCCCGCGTGGACAATCATAAATTTAAGGCGCAGTTCCATAAAAAGGCGACGATGATCAAGCATGACGACGTGGAACGGTTAATTGGACATCCCGTCGGCGGCGTCTGCCCCTTTGCCGTTAATCCCGGCGTGACCGTATATCTGGACGAATCGCTGAAGCGGTTTGAAACGGTCTTTCCGGCCTGCGGCAGCGGCAACAGCGCCATCGAACTGACGCTGCCGGAATTGGAACTCTACGCCCGGTCTCAAGGCTGGGTCGACGTTTCCAAGGGCTGGCAGGAAGAAGCATAAGGAGGAACCTACACATGCAGTTTACATTCAGACATACTAATTTTAACGTGCTGGACTTGCAGCGCAGCATGGAGTTTTACAAAGAAGCCCTGGGCCTTACGGAAGTGCGCCGTATTGAAAAGCCTGATTTTACGATTGTTTATCTCGGCGACGGCGTTTCTGATTTCCAGCTGGAGCTGACGTGGCTCAAAGACAGAAAAGAGCCCTATAATCTCGGCGAAAACGAGTTCCATACGGCCTTTTCCGTCAAGGATATGGATGCGGCCCTGGCCAAGCATAAGGAAATGGGCTGTGTCGTCTATGAAAATCCGGCTATGGGCATTTATTTTATCGTCGACCCCGACGGCTACTGGCTGGAAGTCGTTCCGGAACGGTAAGCCGTGAGGGAGGAATACGCCCAGCGGACGGCGCTGCTGCTGGGATGGGATAAGGTAGAGGCCTTAGCGGGCAAAACAGTGCTGGTGTTCGGCGTCGGCGGCGTCGGTTCCTTTGCGGCTGAGGCTCTTTGCCGGGCCGGCATCGGCCGCTTGATTCTCGTCGACGGCGACGTATACGACCCGTCTAATGTAAACCGCCAGCTTGGGGCGACTGTGCCGGCTATTGGCCGGCCTAAGGTCGAGGTCATGAAGGAGCGGTTTTTGTCGATTAATCCGGACATAGACGTCGAAACGCATCACGTGTTTTACTTGCCGGCAGAGCGGCCGGGCTTGGTTGCGCAGTCGGGAGCCGATTACGTCGTTGACGCCATTGATACAGTAGCGGCGAAGGTCGATATCATAGCAGAAGCCTATGAGGCCGGTATTCCCGTCATTTCCGCTATGGGGGCGGGGAATAAGCTCCATCCGGAGCTGTTTGAAATTGCCGAGATCGAGAAGACGTCTGTCGATCCCTTGGCCAAGGTGATGCGGAAGGAGCTGAAAAAACGGAATATCCGCCGCGTCAAGGTCGTATATTCCAAAGAGTTGCCCCAGCCGGTACGGCGGAAAGAGGGCTGTTCCGGCATAGGCAGTATTTCCTTTGTGCCGTCGGCAGCGGGACTCATTTTAGCCGGAGCAGTGGTACGGGACCTTCTCCAAATCCCATAAAAAATTTTTTATCGAGTTATACACAGGCGGCAGGCTTTCAGAAACGCAGTTTTTTGAAGGCTTGCCGCTCTTTTTGATAGGACTTGATAACAACAGTATCAAGTATTAGGCGATTGACAACGTATACCAGATATAGTAATATGTGTTTGCACTGTTTTACGAAGATAAATCATATATATTGTATATATAATGTTGATTTCAGGTAAATATACACTATATCGTGGGAGGTATACACATGTTGGAAGTCATCAAGCGCAACGGGCAGAGGGCGCCCTTTGACCGCAATAAGATCGTCGCGGCTATAGAAAAAGCCATGAACAGCAGCAGCGGCATTTATGAAGAAGGCCAGGCGGAGAAGATCGCCAGGGAGATTGAAGCCTATGCCTCGACCATGCATAAGGATATGACCATCTACGCCATTGAAGACCAGGTGTATTACCGCTTGATTCAATACAACAATCCGGCGACGGCCCGGGCCTATGAAAATTACAAAGCCATTCAGGCCTTCAAGCGCCAGACAAATACGACTGATTCAGATGTCTTCGGCCTGCTGAACAATACCAATCTCGAGGTCCTTGATGAAAATTCCAATAAAAACGGCCACGTCGTGTCGACGCAGCGCGATTTGATCGCCGGCGAGGTGTCCAAGGATATTGCCCGCCGCAAGCTCATTCCCGCCGACATCGTCCAGGCTCACGACAGTGGGGCCATTCATTTCCACGACATGGATTACATCATCCAGCCTATGTTCAACTGCTGCCTCATCAATCTGGAAGACATGCTGGCCAACGGCACGGTCATCAACGGCAAGAAAATCGACACGCCGAAGTCGTTCCAGGTAGCCTGTACGGTGACGACGCAGATCATCGCCCAGGTAGCCAGCGGCCAGTACGGCGGCCAGTCCATCAACGGCATCGACCGCATTTTGGCTCCTTACGTCCGCAAGTCCTTCAACAAATACATGGAAGCCGTCGTAGAAGAACAGAAGGAAGTCTACGGCATCGAGCCGGATATGGAAAAGGCTGAAGAAATAGCCTGGAAGCGGACGAAAAAGGAAATTAAGGACGGTATCCAGACGATTCAGTACCAGATTAATACGCTCATGACCACGAACGGCCAGGCTCCCTTCGTCACCTTGTTCATGTATTTCCAGCCTGACTACGAATACGCGAAGGAAGCGGCCCTCATCGACGAGGAACTGCTGCGCCAGCGCATTCAGGGCATCAAAAACGAGGCCAACGTCTACGTCACGCCGGCCTTTCCGAAATTGATATACGTATTGGACGAGCACAACGTCCGCAAGGGCAGCCCTTATTTCTATCTGACCGAGCTGGCTGCCGAATGCACCGCTAAGCGCATGTATCCCGACTATATTTCGGCCAAGAAGATGCGGGAAACCTACGAAGGCAACGTATTCAGCCCCATGGGCTGCCGCTCCTTCCTGAGCCCCTGGAAAGACGAAAGGGGCCGCTATAAGTTCGACGGCCGCTTCAATATGGGCGTCGTGTCGATTAACCTGCCGCAAATCGGCATTCTGGCCGACGGCGACGAAGACAAGTTTTTCCAGATTCTCCATAAGCGGCTGGAGCTGTGCAAAAAGGCCCTGCTGCTGCGCGTAGAGCTGCTCAAAAAGATCACGTCCGACGTGTCGCCCGTTCACTGGCAGTACGGGGCCATCGCCCGCCTCAAGCCGGGCGAATCGATTGAGAAATTTATGTACGGCGGCTATGCGACCTTGTCCCTGGGATATATCGGCATCTACGAAGCGACGCTTCTCACGAAGGGCTGCTCCCATACGGCTCCGGAAGGGAAACGGTTTGCCCACCGCATCATGGACGAATTCAACGCCCACATCAAGCGGTGGAAGGAAGAGACGAACATCGGCTTCGCCCTGTACGGCACGCCGGCGGAAAACCTGACGAACCGCTTCTGCAAAATCGATACGGCCCGCTTCGGTGTCATCAAGGACGTGACCGACAAGGGGTACTACACGAACAGCTACCACGTCGACGTCCGAGAGCCCATCAACGTCTTCGACAAATTTGCCTTTGAAGCGGAATTTGAAGATAAATCGACAGGGGGCTGCATCAGCTATGCAGAAATCCCGAACATGGTCCATAACATTCCCGCCGTCCTGACGATGATCCAATATATTTACGACCGCATTACCTACGCTGAATTCAACACGAAGCTGGATTACTGCCACGAATGCGGCTTTGACGGGGAAATCGTCCTCAACGGCGACAACGAATGGGAATGCCCGCGCTGCCACAACAGGGATCGTTCCAAGCTGACGGTCATCCGGCGGACCTGCGGCTATTTGGGCGAAAACTTCTGGAACGAAGGGCGAACGCAGGAAATTAAGAACCGCGTCCTGCATATCTAGGAGGCGGGGCCATGAGATATGGACAAATCAGGCAGTACGACATCGCCAACGGCCCGGGCATACGGGCGACCGTATTTGTGACGGGCTGCAGCCGGCGCTGTGTCAACTGCTTCAATGAAGAATATCAGGATTTTAACGCCGGCAGCGAATGGACGGCAGCCGAAACTGAACGGCTCATATCCTACCTGCAGGACGATACGAACAGCGGGCTGACCTTGCTCGGCGGCGAGCCGATGGAAAATGCCAAGGACCTGCTGGCGCTGGTGCAGGCCGTCCGCCGCGCCGTGCCGGAAAAAAGCATCTGGGTGTATTCGGGATTTCTGTACGAAGAAATCCTGACTCAGCCGGCCCGCAAAGCACTGCTGGAGGCTTGCGACGTCCTCGTTGACGGCCCCTTCGTCGACGCCCTGAAGGACCCGGGATTGTATTTCCGCGGCTCGTCGAACCAGCGGATTATCGACGTGGCAAAAAGCCGCGAAGCCGGAAGAGCCGTGCTCCTTTGGCCGGACGGGAGATGAGGTGCGGGGCAGGGAGCGTAAAATTTGTAAATTTATGTCCTTGCATTTCATGGGGCACTATGCTATACTATCTTAGCATAGGTTTGGTATGATAGATAAGAAAGAGGTGTGAATAGTGAAAGAAGGTATTCATCCGAAGTACGGCACTGCCGTAGTTACGTGCGCTTGCGGCAATACGTTTGAAACCGGTTCGACGAAATCCGAACTGCGCGTTGAAATTTGCTCTAAATGCCATCCGTTCTTTACGGGTCAGCAGCGTGCACAGCAGGCTCGCGGCCGTATCGAACAGTTCAATAAACGTTATGGTAAAAAAGCTAAATAAGAAGTACAAAGTTGGCGGCAGAGCAGCGATGCTCTGCTCTCTTTGTATACGCAGAAATAAATAAGGGGGACAAGCAGTGAAGCAGACGAAGATATATGTAGGCGGACAGGCCGTCATCGAAGGCGTCATGATGCGCGGCCCCGAGTATATCGCCACGGCGGTCCGGACGCCGTCCGGCGAGATTACCGTGAAAAAGGATGCAGTCCATTCGATTACGGAGCGGTATCCTATACTGAAAAAGCCCTTCCTGCGCGGCACCGTCGCCCTGTGCGAGTCGCTGGTGTACGGCATGAAGAGCTTGTCCTATTCGGCGCAGGCTGCCGGAGAGGAAGACGAACAGATTACCAACACGGAAATGGCCCTGACGATGGCCTTTTCCATCGTATTGGCTATCGTCTTTTTTTTGCTCATCCCGACGTACGCCGTCAAATTTATTCCCGGCATCGAGCACAGCGCCGTGTGGATGAATATCGTAGAAGGCGTGCTGCGGCTGGCTATTTTTTTATTGTATATATGGGGCATATCCCTAACGAAGGATATTCGGCGCGTATTTGAGTACCACGGCGCTGAACACAAGACGATCTGGACCTACGAATCGGGACAGGAGCTGACGGTGGAAAACGTCCGCCGCCACAGCCGCCTTCACCCGCGCTGCGGTACGAATTTCCTGCTCATCGTCATGGTCGTGTCGATTTTCGTATTCGCCTTTTTGGGCTGGCCCAGCCTGTTGGAGCGCGTCGCGTCGCGCATCGTCCTCATGCCCGTCGTAGCCGGCATCAGCTACGAAATGATACGGCTGGCCAGCCGGACGGAAAGCCCGCTGCTGCAGACCTTGTTCAAGCCGGGCCTGTGGCTGCAGTATTTGACGACGAGAGAGCCTCACGACGATCAGATCGAAGTAGCCATTCGGGCTCTGGAAGCGGCTAAGCCGGAAGAAAAGCAGGAAGAGCAGGCTGATTCGGATCTTCGCTAAGGGATATACGCATTGGATGGGAGAGAGATACAGGTGTTTATTGATAAAGTGCAGGACGTGGAAAATAAATTCATGGATTTGGAGCAGCGCATCAGCGACCCGTCGGTCATTGCCCGCCAGGACGAATGGCAGAAGCTGACGAAGGAACACGCGTCGCTCATGCCGCTGGTAGAAACGTTCCGGAAATATAAGGACGTCGCTAAGACTGTTGAAGGCGATAAGGAAATCCTGAACGATCCGGACAGCGACGCCGACCTCATCGCCATGGCGAAGGAAGAGCTCGGCGAAGCGTCGAAGGAGTTGGCCGAGCTGGAAGAACAGCTCCATATCCTCATGCTGCCCAAGGACCCGCGGGACGACAAGAACGTCATCATGGAAATCCGCGGCGGCGCCGGCGGCGACGAAGCGGCGCTGTTTGCCGGGGATTTGTTCCGTATGTATATGAAATATATTGAAAAGCAGCCCGGCTGGAAGGCGAGCATTATCAGCTCCAACGCCCCGGAGCTGGGCGGCTTTAAGGAAGTCATTTTTTCCGTCGAAGGCTCGGGCGTATTCGGCAAGCTGAAATACGAATCGGGCGTGCACCGCGTACAGCGCGTGCCGGTGACGGAAGCCGGCGGCCGTATCCACACGTCGACGGCGACGGTCGCCGTCCTGCCGGAAGCGGAAGACGTAGAAGTCGATTTGAATATGGACGACGTCCGCGTCGACTATTTCCGCGCCAGCGGCGCCGGCGGCCAGCACGTCAACAAGACGAGTTCGGCCGTGCGCATGACCCATATTCCGACGGGCATGGTCGTAGAATGTCAGGACGAACGGTCGCAGCTGGAAAACCGGGCTAAGGCCATGCGGGTATTAAAGGCCCGGCTGCTCGATCAGGCTCAGCAGGCGGCCGATGCGGAAATTACGGAGGAACGGCGCAGCCAGGTCGGCACAGGCGACCGGAGCGAACGAATCCGTACCTACAACTTCCCCCAGGGCCGCGTGACGGACCATCGCATTAACCTGACGCTGTATAAGCTGGAAAATATTTTGAACGGCGATATCGACGAATTCATTCAGGCCTTGGCTGAAGCCCGCCGGGCTGAGCTCATGAAAGAAGAAAATCATGAATAAGCTGTGGACTATTGGGAGCCTCCTGCAGTGGACGCAGGAGTATTTCGCCCAAAAGGGCGTCGATACGCCCCGCCTGGACGCGGAAATACTGCTGGCCCACGTCCTGCAGAAGGAACGGATTTATTTATACGCCCACTACGACCAGCCTATGAACCCGCCGGAGCTGGCGGCGTACCGGGAAATGGTCAAGAAGCGGGCCGGCCGTTTATCCGTCGCCCATATTTTAGGTATGAAGGCCTTTATGGGACTCGACTTCCAAGTCACGACGGACGTGCTGGTACCGCGGCCAGAGACGGAAATGCTCGTCGAGACGATGCTGGACGCGGCGAAATCGCAGCCGCCGGCGTCGATATTGGATATCGGCACGGGAAGCGGCGCGATTATCCTAAGCCTCCTCCATTACCTGCCCGAGGCGGCAGGCACGGGCGTCGACATTTCTCCTAAGGCACTGGCCGTCGCTCGTCAAAACGGCGAGGCCCTGGGACTGGCCAACCGCGTGACCTGGGTGGAGAGCGACGTGTGCGCCGCTTTGCCGGAACAGCGATTTGACTGGATCGTATCGAATCCGCCGTATTTGACGCGGGACGACATGGAGCGGCTCCAGCCGGAAGTCCGCTACGATCCGCCGCAGGCACTGTTCGGCGGCGACGACGGGCTCGACGCTTACCGGCGCATTGCGGAGCAATCCCCGGCCTTTCTGCGGCCTGGCGGCTGCTGCGCCGTAGAAATCGGCGCGGGTCAGACGGAAGACGTCGTGCGCATCTTTACGGATACGGGAGCCTATGGTCATGAGAAAACCGTGACCGATTACGGCGGAATAGAACGGGTCATCTTATTTATACGAAAAGAGCAGATGTAGATGAAACAGACAAAACTTGTACATATTACAGACATCGAAAAAGATAAAGCCGTACTGGAAGAAGCAGGGCGCATCATCCGCGCCGGCGGACTGGTCGTATTTCCGACGGAAACGGTGTACGGCATCGGCGCCAACGGCCTCGATGCCGACGCCTGCCGGAGCATATACGCTGCGAAGGGCCGGCCCAGCGACAACCCGCTGATTTTAACCGTGCCGGATCAGCACGGGGCGGAAAAAGTGGCGGCCTGCATTACGCCGACGGCGAAAAAGCTGATGGACCGCTTTTGGCCGGGGCCGCTGACGATTATCTTTCCCCGGCAGCCCCAGGTTCCCGACGCAGCTACGGGCGGATTAGATACGGTCGCCCTGCGCTGCCCGGACCACGACGTATGCCGGGCCTTCCTGCGCTGCGCCGACGTTCCCGTTGCCGGCCCGAGTGCCAATTTATCGACCCGTCCCAGCCCGACGACAGCGGAAGAAGTCATGCACGACATGGACGGCCGCGTCGACATGGTTATCGACGGAGGACCCTGCTGCATCGGCGTCGAATCGACGATTGTCGAATGCGACGGAGACGATTCCGTTACGATTCTACGGCCGGGCGGCATTACGATGGACATGCTGAAGGAAGTCGTCACGTACGTGCGTCTGGATACGAACCTAGTGACCGGCCAGGGCGCTCCCAAGGCGCCGGGCATGAAATACCGCCACTACGCTCCGTCGGCTCCGATGACCGTCGTCGTAGGCTCGGAAGAAGCCGTAACGGCTAAGTTGAAAGACTTGTATGAAGACGCATTGGCCGATGGAAAAACAGTTGGCTTTTTAGTCAGCCAGGAAGTGGGCGCTCATTTCCCAAAAGACGATATGTACATATGGGGACGGCGGGGCGATAAGGTAGCCCTGGCCAACCAGCTGTATACGGGGCTGCTGTCCTTCGATACGGACAAGGTAGACCTCATTCTGGCGGAAGGCGTCGACGGCGACGGCTTGGGCATGGCGATTATGAACCGCATGAAGAAAGCCGCCGGCGGCAACGTCATCATCTTATAAATTGTATTTCAATCTGTTCATCTTCTCTATTGCAGAGTATAATGAATATATACTATATATAATATGTCCGGAGACATAAGGAGGAACGATGATGAAATTAGTACTTGGCGCTGATCACGGCGGATTTGATTTGAAAGAAAACATCAAGGAATATTTGAACGAACAGGGAATCGAATTTACCGATTACGGTACTCTTACGGGCGAACGGTGCGATTACCCGGAAGTTGCCAAGAAGGTGGCCGAAGCCGTAGCGGACGGTACCTTTGACCGGGGCATCCTGTTCTGCGGCACGGGCATCGGCATCGGCATTGCGGCGAATAAGGTGCACGGCATCCGCGCCGCCCTGTGCCACGACCTGTTTTCGGCAGAATATTGCCGCCGCCACAACGACGCCAATATCCTGACCATGGGCGGCCGGGTCATCGGGCCGGGCGTTGCCAGAGAAATCGTGCGGGTCTTCTTGACGACGGGCTTCGACGGCGGACGTCATGCTGACCGCGTCGCGATGATTACGGAAATGGACAAATAATTGGGAAAGGAGCCGCAGAGTATGCAGGTACAGGTAATGGATCACCCGCTGATTCAGCATAAGGTGACGCTGATGCGGAAGAAGGAAACCGGTTCTACCGATTTCCGCAATTTGCTGGAAGAAATTACGATGCTCATGGGGTATGAAATTACGCGGGATTTGCCGCTGGAAGATATTGCCATCGAAACTCCGGTCGCACCGACGACGGGAAAACAGATCAGCGGCAAGAAGCTGGGCATTGTGCCCGTTCTCCGCGCCGGCCTGGGCATGGTGCAGGGGTTGCTCAATTTGATGCCCATGGCCAGAGTCGGCCATATTGGGCTGTACCGGGATCCGGAAACGCTGGAGCCCGTTGAATATTACTGCAAGCTGCCCGACGTGCAGGACCGCGATTTCATCATCGTTGACCCCATGTTGGCTACGGGCGGCAGCGCGTCGGCGGCGATTACCCTGCTGAAGGATAAGGGCGTGCAGAATATTAAGCTCATGTGCCTCGTTGCGGCGCCTCAGGGCGTGCAGCGGGTCAATAAGGATCATCCGGACGTGCGCATTTACGTGGCTGCCCTGGACGATACGCTGAATGAACACGGCTATATCGTTCCCGGTCTCGGCGACGCCGGCGACAGGATTTTCGGCACGAAATAACAAGAAAAATCTTATATTAGGTATACAAAAAGAAGGGCTGGATACGGCAGAAGGTATCCAGCCCTTTCTGTATGCAGGAGCCGTGCCGGCTGTCAGCGGACGCAGAATTTTCCGTGGCCGATGTCTTCCAGGCAGTACGGCGTTTCCTGGTATACGATATTGAGCCAGTTGTGGTAGAACAGATGGGCGTAGCTGCACCAGGTGAAGACCGGCTGGTTCTTGTCGTTGTCCTTGGGATAGTAATGCTTGGGAACGCTGATGGGCAAGCCTTTATTTTTGTCGCGCAGGTATTCGGTTTCCAGCGTCCGCCGGTCGTATTCGAAGTGGCCTAGGACGAAAAAGCGGCGGTGGTCGGCAGTGCCGATGATGTTGATGCCGTTTTCCGGAGAACGGGATAAGATGTCCAGGGCCGGCGTATTGTACACCTTGATATCGTCGATAGCAGTGTGACGGGATTGAGGAATGAAATACCTGTCGTCAAAACCGCGCAGGAGGGGATGGCCTTTCTGCGTGAGCTGGTATTCGAAGATGCCGAATAATTTTTCCGGCAGCAGGCGCTTTTCGATGCCGTAATAATGATAGAGAGCCGCCTGGGCGCCCCAGCAGAAATACAGGGTGGAAAAGGCGTGCGCTGCGGACCAGTCCAGATACGTCGTCAGCTCGGGCCAGTAATCGACGTCCTCGAAGGGAATCTGCTCGACAGGCGCGCCGGTGATGATCAGGCCGTCGTAATAGTTGTCCTTGATATCATCGAAGGTATAGTAATTTTGCTCTAAATACGACGGGTCTGTATGAACGCTTTCATGGCTCGTCGTGCGGCAGAAATCTACTTCGACCTGGAGGGGCGAATCGCCAAGCAGGCGGAGGAGCTGCAGCTCCGTCGGTTTTTTCAGGGGCATGAGATTGAGGATGAGGATGCGGAGGGGGCGGATATCCTGATGGAGGGCCGAGCCCTTGTCTATGGTAAAAATTCCTTCTTCATGAAGCAGTTCTTTGGCCGACAGGCCGTCTGTAATTTTAATGGGCATATAGCTATCTTCCTTTGCAAGTAATTTTGTCTTTATTCTGCGGCGGCCAGGGCTTGCTCGATGTCTGCCAGCAAGTCGTTGACGTTTTCCAGGCCGACGGAGATGCGTACCGTGCCGGGCGTGATGCCGCAGGCCCGCTGCGCTTCTTCCGACAGCTGCTGATGCGTCGTCGAAGCCGGATGGACCAGCAGGGATTTGGAGTCGCCTACGTTGGCTAAATTGGAAAAAATCTCGGCGTGGTCGATAAAGGACCGGGCTGCTTCATAGCCGCCTGCCAGTTCGAAGGAGAAAATAGAGCCCGTTCCCTTGGGGAAATATTTCTGAGCCAGGGCGCAGTATGGCGAAGAGGGAAGGGATGGATAATTGACCTTGGCGACGGCGGAGTGGCTTTCCAGGTATTCGGCGATTTTTTGGGCGTTGGCGACGTGGCGCTCCATGCGCAGGGACAGCGTTTCCATCCCCTGGAGGAGGAGCCAGGCGTTGAAGGGGCTGATGCAAGCCCCGAGATCGCGGAGGCTTTTGGCCCGGATGCGGGTGACGAAGCCGGCTCCCGGCATATCGGTCGCAAAATTGATGCCGTTGTACGACGGGTCTGGCGACGCGATGTCGGGAAATCTTCCCGACGTCCAGTCGAAAGCGCCGTTTTCAATGATGAGGCCGCCGAGGGTCGTGCCGTGGCCGCCGATGAATTTCGTCGCCGAATGGACGACGATGTCGGCGCCGTGCTCGAAGGGGCGGAATAAATAGGGCGTGGCGAAGGTGCTGTCGACGACGAGAGGCAGGCCGTTCCGGTGGGCAATATCGGCCAGGGCTTCGAAGTCGGGAATATTGATGGCCGGATTGCCCAGGCTTTCGATGTACAACGCTTTCGTATGATCCGTAATGAGGGCTTCAAAAGTCGACGGGTCGTCGGCATCGGCGAAACGGGTCATAATGCCGAAGCGCTGCAGCGTTTCCGTAAATAATTCGAAGGTGCCGCCGTATAAGGTCGGGGCCGCGATGATTTCGTCGCCTGCGCCGGCAAGGTTCAGTATGGTGTAAGCGATGGCAGCCGAACCGCTGGCGACGGCTAAGGCGGCCGTTCCGCCTTCCAGCGCGGCGATTCTCTTTTCCAGCACGTCCTGCGTCGGATTGGTCAGGCGGCTGTAAATGTAGCCGGGCTTGCGCAGGGCGAAGATGTCCTCGCCGTCCTGGGCGCTGGCGAAGACGTACGACGTCGTCTGATAAATGGGGACGGCCCGGGCTCCCGTCGCAGGATCGGGGATTTGTCCGGCGTGCTGCTGCAGTGTTTCAAATGCATACGTGTCGATATGGTTCATGATGTGTTCCTCCCGTTGTAAAAAAATTTATGTGACAAGCCGATAGCAGGCAATAAAAAAAGCTCCCGTCCCCAAAGGGACGGAAGCACCGTGATACCACCCAATTTCACCGGACCTTCGCAGGCCCGGCCTCTTCAGGTACGCAGGCCGAAGCCCTGAATACCATAGCACTGTAACGGGTGCGCCCGGGCAGTCTAATGATTCGACTAACCTGCTCGGAGTCCATCTTCCATGAAACGCCCCGGATTCCCTTTCACCACAGCGGGAACTCTCTGTGCCGTTCTTTTTCATGTACTCTTCTCTTCATTGCAATACTATCAAGTTGTTGACGCTAAGTTTAGCATTAAATGAGCCGTTTGTCAAATAAATTTTGAAATCATCTCCGGGGCGAACGATAACGAATAAAGGAAAATCGAGACAAATTGCCTATTTTTTCGGCAAATGCGGTTCTTCGGCCGGGCCTGCGGAGAGCCGGTAAATTTACGAAAAAATCACTTGACAAGGGGTGCCGTAATCTGTAAAATAATTAGGTAAGCTTTTCACTTGGACTCCACTTAGCCCCGGAGAAAGAGCCTTAAAGCTTGGTTAGTTAGTCGTATCAGGGAGGAATCACACAGCATGAAAACTACATTTATGGCTAATGCCGGCAACATCGAACGCAAATGGTTTGTTGTTGACGCTGAAGGCCAGACATTAGGACGTCTTGCTGCCGAAGTAGCCAAAGTTCTTCGGGGAAAACATAAACCTACATTTACCCCGCATGTAGATACAGGCGACTATGTTATCGTAGTCAACGCAGCAAAAGTAAAAGTAACTGGCAAAAAATTGGTTCAGAAAACATATTTCCGTCATTCCGGTTATCCCGGCGGAGCTAAATTCACGCAGCTCGGCCACATGCTCGAAAACCGTCCGGAACGGGTCGTAGAAATGGCTATCCGCGGTATGCTGCCGAAAAACAAATTAGGCGAACAGATGTACCGCAAGCTCAATGTGTACGCTGGTGCAGAACATCCGCATCAGGCTCAGAAACCTGAAGTTCTGAATTTAAACATTCGTTAATCATACCGGGAGGAAGATTTCATGGCAGTAGCACAGTACTACGGCACTGGCCGTAGAAAGACCTCCGTTGCCAGAGTTCGTCTGGTTCCGGGTCAAGGCAAAATCACAGTTAATAAAAAAGATTTGAACGAATATTTCGGCCGTAAAACGCTGGAATTGATCATTAGACAGCCCCTCGTACTGACTGGCGTAACGGAACAGTACGACGTCATCGCTGACGTAAAGGGCGGCGGACCGTCCGGCCAGGCCGGCGCAATCCGTCACGGCATCAGCCGCGCGCTGTTGGAAGTCGACCAGGATTTCCGTCAGTCCTTGAAAAAGGCTGGTCTCCTGACTCGCGATCCTCGTGAAAAAGAACGTCGGAAATACGGCTTGAAGAAAGCCCGCAAGGCTTCTCAGTTCTCCAAACGTTAATCATTTTCATAATAACTACTCTAAAACCTATGCAATCAAAAATGGCGTAACCCATGAGGTGTACGCCATTTTTTTTGTAAAAAGCACCTGCTCCGTCGGCTCTGGAGTTTGTCACTTGCTCCAGCGGTCGTACGTCGCTATTTTTCGATTTAAATACGCCAAGGCTTCCTGCATGGCGCTCATCCGCTCTTTGAGACGGTCCCGTTCGCGGACGAGGATGGCCTTTCTCGCCTCATAGGTCTCGCGGCTGCCCTGGTTGTACAGCTCGATGTACTCCGTCAGGCCTTCGATGGATACGTTGCCCGAACGCATGCATTTAATAAAGGCGATGGTATTGCAGTTTTCCTCTGAATAATTGCGGATGCCGTTTTTATCGCGCGGGACGTTGCGGATCAGGCCGATGCGTTCGTAATACCGCAGCGTGTCCGGCGTAATGTCGTATTGCTCGCTTACTTCTTTGATTTTCATGATAGATTCCCTCCTAGTACCCTTACTATACAGTATGGAGTTTACTATAAGTCAAGAGACGGATGGAAATTCGCTGTCCTTGACGGGGTATGATATACTGAAAAAAATACGATAAGGTGATGTCATGAATAAAACACGTGCCGGTATAAAAAATAAAATCATCGCGGCCATCGCTGTCGCTTGTGCGGCGTATTTTGTCTCTTTCTGGATGGGGACGGAGAAAGAGACGACGCTGGAGGCCTATGAAAAAGCAGCGGAAGAAGCCATGATAGCCGATACGGAAATCTTGGCTCATAACGGCCATATCCGCGCCATGGACGGGCAAGATACAGAAATACGAGATTTATATAACGACAAGCCCGTACTCATCTATTTCTGGATGCCCTGGAGCGACGACAGCAAGAAGGGAATGGCTGTGTTGGAAAACATATACCGAAGGTACGGCGACGATATCCATGTCGTCGTCCTTTCTTTCGGCAGCACGGCAGAAGAAGCCCGCTCCTTTTATTTGCAGCATGCCTATGCCATGCCCTTTTATACGGGCGCCTTGTCTGTCGCCGACGACTATAACGTATATGAAGTCCCGCAGTGCGTCATGATCCGCAAAGGCGGAGCCATTTCCGACAGAGTCGCAGGGCTGCCCGATGAAAGATCGTTGGCTTATATGGTGGAAAGAGGGATGGAACCGTGACGTTATTGGGCGAAAGCCTCGGGCTGCGAGTTGCTGCGCCCAGAAGGCTGGTCCGTCGATATTCCCGTTTGGATTGACAGGATAAGCCTCGATGGAAATTCCTTTTTGTCGCCTTTTCATGGTTCCAGCATCGATGGCAGGAAGGGAAAAAAGTTGATGGCAGCGTGAAAAAGTTATAAAATTTCTATTGACAAATTCGCTGATTTTGCCGTATAATAAACAAGTCGCATGGAGCGGCACTGTTGAGGGCGGTTAGCTCAGTTGGTTAGAGTATCTCGTTGACATCGAGGGGGTCGATGGTTCGAATCCATTACCGCCCACCACACACGTAAACCTTACTAGTTCATAGTAAGGTTTATTTTTTTTGCCGCACAGCGGCCGGGATGCGCATGTAGGAGCCCTTCGTTTCGGGTTCATCTTTGAAACGTCTTGACAAATATCATATAAACTATTAAAATACGGCTATATACAAGTTTATGTATATTAAAATGCGATGAACAAGACGGCCTGCGTCGGAGGTCTTTACAGCGAACCGGGAAGAGTGTGAGCCCGGGAAAGACGGTATGCAGGCGGATCACTTGGAAGCTTCGGCTGTGAACCAGCCGACGGGTAGCTCCGTTACGGGCATAGAGTGGCTGCACTGCAGTCAATAGGGTGGTACCACGGTGATTACGTCTTCGTCCCTTAGGGATGGAGGCGTTATTTTTTTTACTGAATGAGGAGGAAACACAATGGACTACGGCAAGACCTTACATCTGCCAAAAACGGATTTCCCCATGCGCGGCAATCTGCCGAAACGGGAACCGGACTTTTTAAAATTCTGGCAAGAACACAAGATTTATGAAAAACGGCTGCAGAAGCGCGACGGCGCGCCGAAATTTATTCTGCACGACGGCCCTCCGTATGCAAACGGCAAGCTCCATATCGGCCATGCTTTAAATAAAGTATTAAAGGATATTATTTTAAAATATAAGACGCAGCAGGGCTATTATACGAAGTATATTCCCGGCTGGGATACGCACGGCCTGCCGATTGAACACGCCGTCATTAAGGATACGGGCCTGAACCGCCATGAAATGTCTGCCCTCGATTTGCGGGCGAAATGCCGCGATTATGCCTTGGAACGCGTAGAAGAACAGAAGCAGGACTTCATCCGCTTCGGCGTTCTCGGCGATTGGGATCATCCCTACCTGACGCTTCATAAGCAGGTCGAAGTGGCTCAGATCGGCGTATTCGGCAAAATGGCCAAGAAGGGCTATATTTACAAAGGCCTCAAAACCGTTTACTGGTGCCCGCACTGCGAAACGGCCCTGGCTGAAGCTGAAATCGAATACAAGGACGACAAATCCTTCTCCATCTATGTAAAATTCCAGGCTGTTGACTTGAATTGCCACATGCCGAAGGGTGCCGATCCGGATAAGGTATTCGCCTTGATTTGGACGACGACACCTTGGACGATTCCGGCCAACATGGCCATTTGCGCCAATGAAAACTTTGAATACGTATGGGTCAAAATCGGCGAAGAATACCTGCTCATGGCTAAGGAACTCGTCGAAGCGACGATGAAGGCCGGCAAGGCAGAAGACTACGAAGTATTGCCTGAGGTCATGACGGGCAAGCAGATCGAAGGCCTCGTCTTCCAGCATCCCTTCTACGCAGACCGCAAGGTTCCCGTCCTTCTCGGCGACCACGTTACGCTCGACGCCGGCACGGGCCTCGTCCATACGGCTCCGGACCACGGCCAGGACGACTTTGACGTCTGCGTGAAATATGCATCCTGGGGTGTCAAGCCGATCGGCACCGTCGGCTCCAACGGCTGCTATACAGATAAGGTTCCCGATTATGAAGGCAAGTTTGTCTTCGATATGAACGTGCCTATCATCAAGCGGCTGGCTGAAATGGGAGCACTCTTCGCCAAGAGCACCTTCCGCCATCAGTATCCCCATTGCTGGCGCTGCAAGAACCCGATTATCTACCGCGCGACGGAACAGTGGTTCTCCTCTGTCGACGGCTATCGTCAGAAAGCGCTGGAAGCGATTGACCAGGTACAGTGGATTCCTGGCTGGGGTCACGACCGAATTTACAACATGATTCACGACCGCGGCGACTGGTGTATTTCCCGTCAGCGCGTATGGGGCGTTCCGATTCCTATTTTCTACTGCAAGGACTGCGGCGAACACATCATCAACGACGAAACGATCGCTCATTTGCAGACGATGTTTGCCAAAGAAGGCTCCGATACGTGGTGGATGCACGATGAAAAGGAACTGCTGCCCGAAGGCTTTACGTGCCCCCACTGCGGCGGCACCCATTTCCAGAAGGAAAGCGACATCATGGACGTATGGTTCGACAGCGGCTGCACCCATCAGGGCGTTCTCTGCAACGATCCGGAATTGGATTACCCCTGCGAAATGTACCTGGAAGGCTCGGACCAGCACCGCGGCTGGTTTAACTCGTCCCTGCTGACGTCCGTTGCCGTCAATGGCTGCGCTCCGTATAAATCCGTACTGACTCACGGCTTTACCGTCGATGGCGAAGGCCGCAAGATGAGTAAATCCGTCGGCAATACGGTAGCTCCGCAGGAAGTCATTGAACAGTACGGCGCCGACGTCATGCGCCTGTGGGTATCTTCGGCCGATTATCAGGGCGATATCCGCCTGTCCCCGAAGATTTTGAAGCAGCTGTCTGACGTATACCGCAAGATCCGCAACACCTTCCGCTATCTTTTGGGCAACCTCAGCGACTTCAATCCGGAAACGGACGCCGTCGCTTATGCCGATATGACCGAACTCGATAAATGGGCTCTTATGCGTCTGGAACAAGTATATGAAACGGTTACGGAAGCCTATGAAAACTACCAGTTCCACGTCATGTACCATGCGATTCACAACTTCTGCACCGTCGACTTGAGCGCTATGTACCTCGACGTCATCAAAGATCGCCTGTACACGGAAAAGGCCGACTCGCAGGTCCGCCGCAGCGCCCAGACGGCAATGTACCAGATTCTCGATACGCTGGTCAAGATCATTTCGCCCGTATTGTCCTTCACGGCAGAAGAAGTTTGGCAGAACATGCCGCAGATTCCCGGCAAGGAAGAAAGCGTTCTTCTGACGGATTGGCCGAAAGCTCATCCGGAATATTTGAACGCCGATTTGGAAGCTCGCTGGAATACGCTGCTGTCGTACCGCCGCGATTTGACGCGTATCCTTGAAGGCGCTCGTCAGGATAAGAAGATCGGCCATGCCCTGGACGCTGCCGTTGCGATTTACGCCTCCGGCGAAGACTACGACTTCCTCAGCCAGTGGAAAGACCAGCTGGCGACGCTGCTCATCGTCAGCGAAGTTTCCTTGCTGAACGAAGCGGCCCCGGCTGAAGCCGTTTCCGGCGAAGACCATGGCGATATGAAGGTCGTCGTCGCTCCGTCGACTCATGAAAAATGCGAACGCTGCTGGATTCACAGTGAAACCGTCGGCGCTGATGCCGAACATCCGACGCTGTGCGCACGCTGCGTTTCCGTCTTGAAATAAGTAAATATTCTATTCGTATGCATCCCGTCTGCTCTTTCGTCAGGCGGGATGTTTTTTGTTATTGAAGGGAAGGCCGCAGGCTATCGGCGTTGCGAGTATGCTGCGATGTACCGCAAAAAAGCCCTCCCCCGGGCGTACCGTTGGGGGAAGGGCCGTGCAGACTGATACGATTATTTTTGGATGGAGACGGTATGGAGTTCCTCTCCGGAAGGCAGGTACCCCGTAAAGGTAAGGGCAGCGTCGGAGGCTTCCATGACCAGGTAGTTTTCCGTTTCCGGCTGAGGCGCTGCGTATTCGTCCAGGGAATGGTTTTTCCATAGGCCGGGATATTGGACACTGCCGGCTACGCCCGTCAGGATGTACAGCGGACCTGAAGCATCGCGCTGGAAGTTGCGGATATGGCCGCGGTCGCGATAGCTGTGGAGATGGGCTGATAATACGACGTCGACGCCGTATTCGTCAAAGAGGGGCATCCATTGGCGGCCTTCTTCGGAAAAGCCTTCTTCGCGGGGCTGCGGGCGGTTTTGGAACCCGTACTGCAGGACATCCTTGTGCATGACGACGACTTTCCATTTCTTTGTCGTGCGGGCCATGTCCTGGCGGAACCAGGCCATTTCATCTTCCAGCAGCTTGGGCTGGAACTGAGCCATTTCGGAAATCTGCGTGTTGAGGACGACGAAGTGGACGTCGCCGTAATCAAAGGAATAAAATTGGTTCCGATACGGCTCAGGCGCGTTGGCCGGCAGGGCGAACAGGCGGAGATAGGCTTCGGGCATGCGGATCTTCCAGTCGCGGTTGTACGTTTCGTGATTTCCCATGGCGGGCGCGATGGGGATCTTGCTGATCATATCCTCCGCAGCGTCGAACCAGGCATTCCACTGGTAATGATCCTGGCCGTTGTCGACGAGGTCGCCCATAGAGATGGCGAATTGGGCGTCGGGATGAGCCTGCCAGGCCGGGTCCAGCGTGGCGGCCCATACGCTGTAATCGCTGGATTGCGAGTCGGGAAATATCAGGGCTTTAAATTCGTTTCCTTCTGCCGTGTGCAGGCGAATCCAGGCGCTTCGCTTTTGGCCGTAGCCGACGCGGTATTCGTAGGCTGTGCCGGGCGACAGCTCCGTCAGCGTTGCTTTATGGATATACGTCGTTACGCCGTCGTCCGTAAAGGCTTCGCTCGTCGCCGCGACAGCGTAGACCTCGTCCTGTCCCTGCTCATGATATTCTACGACAGCATCGTCTTCGGCCATTGCCGACTGCCACATGATGGTCCGCGACATTTCGCTGTCTTCCGTAATGACCTGGCGTATGTTCATGGCGTCTACATTGCTGGTGAGTTCGTAATGAGCAGCCAGGGACTTTGTTGTCCGAAGGCTCTGCTGGGCCGCCGTCTTGACGCCGGGAATGAAGGCGTACGCGGCGGCACAGGCGATGAGCAATACGGGAACGATTCGTTTCAACAATTTCTTTTTATTCATTTGCAGCCCTCCTTACGGCGTATATCCTGAGATGAACTTTATCATATCACATGAAGTTTGCTTTAAGTCAAGACCTTTGACATAGGGTATTCTTACTAATTACATTATAGGTTTTAAACGAGGTCATGTCTAATGCTTGCCTTTTATGGTAAGAAATACGACAAAGGCATGGTATGCCCTCAAATCGGCCCTATGCGCAGGGCGGCGCTTGACAAGGGGAAGGGCAGGATATACAATATTGAACGTAATAGAGAATGTCGATGAACGGGAGCAAGTACCCTTGCGGCACCCTTTGCAGCGAGCCGGCGGCAGTGGAAGGCCGGTATGAGGACGCAGGCGGGAATGGGCCCGGGAGATGCGGTCTGAACGACGAGTAGGCGCCGCCGGGACTTCCGCCGTTATGAGGAAGAGCGCATGAAACGTGCGCATATGAGCCGGGCAGCTTGCCAACCAGGGTGGTACCGCGGAAATGTCTTTCCTTTCGTCCCTATCATAGAGGGATGGAAGGATTTTTTTATAGCGCAGCGATGCGTTGACTATGAGGAGGATGATACTATGTCGATTATTTTTTCCGGCATTCAGCCGAGCGGCAATCTTACATTGGGAAATTATTTAGGCGCCCTGCGCAATTTTTCGAAGATGCAGGACGGCAACGAATGCTATTACTGCGTCGTCAACCAGCACGCCATTACGGTGCCCCAGGACCCGAAGCTTCTCCATGAACGGACGCGGGCTCTGGCGGCTATTTACATCGCATCGGGCCTCGACCCGGAAAAATCTACGCTGTTCGTACAGTCCGAAGTGCCGGAACACGCATTGCTGGGCTGGATTATGATGACCCAGTCCTACGTAGGCGAGCTGGAACGCATGACCCAGTACAAGGATAAGGCGGCGAAGCGGGGCGATTCGATTCCTGCCGGCCTGCTCGTCTACCCGCCTCTCATGGCTGCGGATATTCTCTTGTATCAGACCAATTACGTACCCGTCGGCGATGACCAGAAGCAGCATATGGAAATTACCCGCGACCTGGCGCAGCGTTTCAATCGCCTGTACGGCGAAGTATTTACGATTCCCGATATTTACCTGGGACACGACGGCACGCGCGTCATGAGCCTCCAGGAACCGACGAAGAAGATGAGCAAGTCCGACGACAATACGACGGCGACGATTTATCTGCTCGATGAACCGAAGGCCATTGAAAAGAAAATCAAGCGGGCCCAGACGGACAGCGAAAACTCCGTCCACTACGACAGGGAAAACAAGCCGGGCATTTCCAACCTGATTGAAATTTTCTCGGCCGTGACGGATCATACTCATGAAGAAGTCGAAGCAGCGTATGCCGGCAAGGGCTACGGCGCGTTCAAGAAAGACGTGGCCGAAGCCGTAATCGCCGCCCTCGAGCCGATTCAGGCCCGCTACGCCCAGCTGGTCAACGACCCGGAACTGGACGAAATTCTCGACAAAGGCGCGGCGAAAGCCCATGCCAAGGCCAGCGAAACGTACGAAAAAGTCGTCCGCGCTATGGGCCTGAACCGGAAATAAGAGGCCGTCATGAGCCATTTCTTTGCGCTCCTGGCGCGGATGAAATTCATTCGCCGCTGGAGCCTGATGCACAACACGCAGGAAGAAAACATCCAGGAGCATACGCTGCAGACGGCTATGATCGCCTATCATCTCTGCCTTCTCAGCAACCTGCATTTCGGCGGCCGGACGGACCCGAAGCAGGCGGCCGTGTTGGCTCTGTATCATGACGCAGCGGAAATCTTTACGGGAGATATGCCGACGCCGGTGAAATATTTCAACGAAAAGATGCGCCGTACCTACGGCGACGTAGAGGCCATGGCCCAGGAAAAGCTGGTTCAGACGCTGCCGGAGGAACTGCAGGCCCATTACAAGCCGCTCATCTGCAGCGCCGAGGAGGATCCGGCGTGGCCCTTCGTCAAGGCGGCCGATACGCTGAGCGCGTATTTGAAATGCCGGCAGGAACTGGCGGCGGGAAACCGCGAGTTTGCCGAGGCCTTCTCGTCGCTGAAGGCACGGCTGGAACAGCTGGGCATGCCGGAGGTTGATATGTTTTTGGCTGACTATGCGCCGAGCTTTTCCTTGTCCCTGGATGAAATGAATCATTCAGGCTGACAAGAGTTTAAAGAAATAGAGAATAAGGTTTACCGATTTTTGATCGGCAAGCCTTATTTTTTTATAAAAATATTTTGCGATACAAGTTGTATATTTAGTATAATAAGGATCATATGCTGATACATATAGTATATGCATTTCGGCGGGAAATTTTTTTGAAAAAGAAGGTATTTACCTGCCGAGTGTGGAAACGTATAATAAATAAGGCAAATATACTTTAGTAAGTGGAGGTAGTCCTTATGACGCTCAGTTTATTTTGGTCGAGATATACCTTAGAGCTGCATGAACGGCATCTGCGCGATGTGGACGCCATGTACCGCTATGTGATTGCTCGGGAAAAATGGAACTGGTTTTTATCTCAAATTCCGGAAAAGGAACAGGTACAGATCCTGCGCGGCCATAATCACGGCGACGAGTCGTGGTCGTGCCGGAAGTGGCTGGACCATATGCTGGAATGGATGAAGGAAAATAAGCCGGCCGCCGTATACGAGGCCGTGGCGGAGCGCGTCCGCGCCATGGAAGCCAAGCCGATAGAGGAATTGGAAAAGCAGGCGGCTCATTCATTGTCGCAGGAAGAGCTGTATACGCTGCGGCAGGCCGGATATTTCCGGTGCGTCGACGTGCCGGAAGGTGAGGAGTGATACAAGGAGGTGCCTATGAGTGCAGTGCGGCGCATTTGGTTAGTTGTACTTGGATGGTTCATTATATTATGTTCGGCGGCTGCGCTGCCATCTGTTCAGGCGGCCGATTCGGTGCGGGCTATCGTCATTTCCGGTGAAATTGACGGGAGCCAGGCTGCTCTCGTGCGGCGGGGCCTGGAGCTGGCGGAAGAAACGGGCGATACGGCCGTCGTCGTGTCTATCGACACCATGGGCGGCAGGGCGGACAGCGCCCTGAAAATACGGGACATGCTGCGGAGCACGTCCTTGCCGACGATTGCCTTCGTCAAGTCGCGGGCCTGGTCGGCAGGCGCTCTCATCGCCTTATCGTGCCGCCACATCGTCATGGCTCCGGGAAGCAGCATCGGCGCAGCCGAGCCGATTCCCAATACGGAGAAAAATATCGCCGCTATGAAATCGGAATTCAGCGCGACGGCTTCCCATATGGGCCATAATCCCCGTGTAGCCGAAGCCATGGTCGACAAGACTCACGGCTATCCCGATTACGCCGAGCCCGGCGAAATATTATCTTTGTCAGACGGACAGGCCAAAGAGCTCGGCATTTCCGAAGGGACGGCTAATTCGCCGGAAGAGGCGCTGAAGCTGTTCAGCCTGGGCGACGCGTCGGTGCAGTATGAAGAAAAGAGCTGGAAGGACAGCATCATCGGCATCCTGCAGAACGAGTACGTCCGCATGGTCATCATCGCCCTCATCCTGATGGCGATCTTCGTAGAAATCAAGACGGCCGGCATCGGCGTAGGCATCATTACGGCCATCGTCTTAGGCGGCCTGCTGTTTTTATCCGGCGAGGATTCCCTGGGCGACAGCCTGATTGTCTTAGGCGCGTTTATCGGCAGCCTGTTCTTCGTCGGGATGGAAATTCTGTCTCCCGGCATGGGGATTTTCGGCGTCCTGGGCGTGTTGCTGCTCTTCGGCAGCTTATTTTATACGCTGGGGGCGACCATAGATTCCGTCTACATTTTAGCCGGCGGGACCGTCTTGTCGTTAGTCCTGTTTTATTTTGTCGGCAAGCGCCTGCCGAAGAGCCGGCTGGCGGCGAAGTTCATGCTGACGACGCAGTCGACGAAGGAGAAAGGCTATTCGTCCCAGTCTGATAAGAGCAAGTACCTGTATCAGCGGGGAAAAACCATTACTATTTTACGGCCGGCCGGCACCATCCGCATCGGCAAGGAGCGAGTCGACGCCGTATCGGCAGGCTCGTTCATCGAGCGGGACGTAGAAGTGCGCGTCGTAGAAGTAGAAGGAACGCGCGTCGTCGTCGAGCCGGTTCCCAAACGCAGCGAGTAAAGGAGGTACCTTATGTCCATATTATCAGTTCTTGCCGTACCGATTATCGTCATCGTCATAGCCATTGTGGCCATATCCCTGTTTCTGCACTTCGTGCCCATCGGCTTGTGGATTTCGGCCATGGCTGCCGGCGTGTCCGTCGGCATCGTCAATCTCATCGGCATGCGCCTGCGCCGCGTCGTGCCGTCGAAGATTATCCTGCCGCTGGTCAAGGCGAATAAAGCGGGCCTCAACGTCAATGCCAACCAGCTGGAAGCCCATTATCTGGCCGGCGGCGACGTAGACCGCGTCGTCGACGCCCTCATTGCGGCGCACCGGGCTACGATGGCCCTGACCTTTGAACGGGCCTGCGCCATCGATTTGGCCGGCCGCGACGTACTGGAAGCCGTGCAGATGAGCGTCAACCCCAAGGTCATTGAAACGCCCTTTATTTCGGCTGTCGCCCAAAACGGCATCGAGCTGAAAGTACGGGCCCGCGTGACGGTCCGGGCCAATATCGACCGCCTCGTTGGCGGCGCCGGCGAAGCGACGGTCATCGCCCGCGTCGGCGAAGGCATCGTTACCAGCGTCGGCTCGGCCAGCGACCATTCACAGGTGCTGGAAAATCCCGATGAAATTTCCAAGACCGTGCTGAACAAAGGCCTCGACGCCGGTACGGCCTTTGAAATCCTGTCTATCGATATTGCCGATGTCGACGTAGGCCGCAACATCGGCGCGCGCCTCCAGACGGACCAGGCGGAAGCGGATAAGCAGATCGCCCAGGCCAAAGCGGAAGAACGGCGGGCCATGGCTGTAGCGAAGGAACAGGAAATGCAGGCTTATACTCAGGAAATGCAGGCCAAAGTTGTCGAAGCACAGGCGGAAGTTCCCTTGGCCTTGGCTCAGGCCCTGCGGGACGGAACGCTTGGCGTGATGGACTACTATAATATGAAAAATATCATGGCTGATACGGAAATGCGCTCGGCTGTGGCCCAGGCCGGCATCCCCAAGGCGAAGCCGGCGCCGGCGAAGGACGAAGGCCATAAAGGCGGATTTACGTCTGAGGCGGAAGAATAAGCAGGTGATACCATGGATATATTCGACGGCAGCCTCTTAAATTACGTCATACCCATTATTATGATTATCCTGTTTTCTCTGCCCGACGCCATGCGTAAAAAGCGGCGTTATCCGAAGCGTCAGACCCCGCCGGCAGAGAAACCGCAGCCGCCTGCGCCGGCTAAGAAAGAACCGGAACCGGTCCGAACGGCGCCGCGCCGCGTTCCTATACGGTCGCGAAAGGTCAAGGCGCCGGCAGAAGAACCAGCCGCTGCCATTCCTGCCGCTGCGGCGCAGCTGGCGGCATACGCCGCGTCGCTGCCGCCTCAGCCCAAATCGGCCGCGCCGGTCCGGCTGGCCAAGACAAAAACAGAACCGTGGAGCGGCTTGACGCCCGAAGCACGGGATCTTTACGCCGGCCTCGTATGGGAAGAGCTGCTGCAGCCGCCATTGGCTCGCCGCCGCAACCGGCGCTAAGGCCCTCCATCGGACATAATGAGACAAAGTGAGGATAGGATATGATACGAGAAACTCGAATTAATATAGACGGCATTCCGGCCCTGCAGATCACCTGCGGCGATATGCCGAAAGGCGTCGTGCTGTTTTATCACGGCTGGACGTCGCAGAAGGAATATCAGTCCGTCCGCGGCCATCTACTGGCAGCTTACGGATACGACGTGCTCATTCCCGAAGCCGTAAACCACGGCGAGCGCGGCCCCATCGACTACAACAGCCCTGCGTCGTACGGTGAATTTTGGCAGACGATTTTTCAAAACATCCGCGAAGCGCCGTCGATCATCAAGTACATACGCAAGTGGCGGCGGCATGTGCCGTGCGCCGTCATGGGCCATTCTATGGGGGCCTTTACGGCCTTGGGCGTCATGACCCACTATACCGAATTCCGTACGGCCGTAGCCCTGAACGGCTCCGGCTGGTGGGATGAATCGGACCGCCGGTTCCGGGCGGCGCTCCACATCGAAAAGCCGAGAAGCTACCGCGTGCTGGCCCTGCAGATTCAGGCCATGGACCCCTACGCCTATACGCATAAGCTGGCCGGCCGCTCCGTCCTGGCTCTTAACGGCGGCGCCGACGACGTCGTCGACAATAAGGCTCAGGAGCTGTATATGGAGAAGCTGGCGAAAGACAGCCAGGTTATCAGCCGTTACGGGACGTACGACGGCCTGGGCCATTTCGTGACGACGAATATGATGGGCGACGCCGTGCAATGGCTGGATGAAGCGCTGGCTGTTCCCGTGAGGTAGCCGGCTTGCGGAAATACACTGAATCATGGAAAAAGACTGGGCGTCTGTGCGATGCCGGTCTTTTTTCATATAAAGACGATTGGAGGAAATTATGTATGGCTTTGCCTAATATATACATCGTAGCCTGCGGCGGGACAATTGCCGGAAAGGCGGCGACAGAAGAAGATTTGACAGGATACACTGCCGGAGCGGCGACGATAGACGAGGTGCTGCAGGCTGTGCCCGCCGTTCATCAGTATGCCCGGATTCGGGGCGAGCAATTCTGCAGCATAGACAGCTCTGATATGAGCGAAGGGCTGTGGCTGGCCTTGGCCGCCCGGGTGCAGGAGCTGGCCGGCAGGGACGACGTAGACGGTATCGTCGTTACCCACGGCACCGATACGATGGAAGAAACGGCGTATTTTCTGAATCTGGCCGTCCATACGGAAAAGCCCGTCGTCTTCGTCGGCTCCATGCGTCCGGCGACGGCTATCAGCGCCGACGGTCCCTTAAATCTGCTGGAAGCCGTGCAGGCGGCGGCCCAGGCCGAAACGGGCCATTACGGCGTCGTCATCGTCATGAACGGGACGATTTGCAGCGCCCGGTTTGTAGAAAAGACCGATACGACTCACGTCGACACCTTTAAAAGCCGTCAGCTCGGCTATATAGGACTGATGCAGGACGGAATGCCCATGTTTTATCAAGCCCCGCTGCGCCGCCATACCTATGAGTCCGGCTTGTCCTGCAGCGGCTGTGCCGCCCTGCCGCCCGTCGTTGTTGCCTACGCCTATGTTGGCATGGAACGCTGGATAGAATCCCTCATCCCGCAGGACGTCTGCGGCCTCGTGCTGGCAGGCTTTGGCCACGGCCGCATGCCCGGAGCCGTATGGCAGTCCCTGCAGAAGGCAATGAAAGAGGGCCTCGTCGTCGTGCGGGCCAGCCGGACCCTGGGCGGGGCCGTTACACCTATCGCTGAATACGAGGGCACGATCTGCGCCGATACGCTGACGCCGCAGAAGGCGAAGATCCTGCTGCAGCTGACCCTGCTCAAAACGAGGAATATCCAGGAGATCAAAGAGGCCTTCCGGGAATACTGATTGGCCAAGGACGGCCTATTCCCTATTCGTTTTGAGTGTGATAAAATAAAAAAGATATGAGAATAACGTATACAGCGATGCTGTGAACTATATAGTATGGACAGGAGAGATGCACGATGAGAAAATATGCGAAAGTTTTCATAACAGCTGCCTTGGCTGCCGGCCTCAGCACGGCCGCCTTTGCGGCAAATAATGCGTCGCAGCTGACGGACATCGACAATTACTGGGGAAAAGCGGCCGTACAGTATTTCTATGACCGCCATTATGTCAGCGGCACAGACGGAAAATTCCGCCCGAATGAGGATATTACCCGCGAAGGCATCGCGGCGATTATCAACAACATGATCGGCGAAGATTCGGCGGCGGTGACGACGGACTTTAAGGACGTCAAGGGCCGCTGGTCTGAACGGGCCATTTCCTCTCTTGTCGATAAGCAGATTATGAGCGGCTACAGCAACGGCACCTTCCGGCCGACGCAGAACATTACGCGGGAAGAATTCGCCGTCATCGCTTATAATTACATGAGCTACAAGGGCATGGCGACGACGGGCGAGCAGACCGTCCCCTTCGCCGACGAAGCCAAGATTTCTCCGTGGGCTAAGGAAGCCGTTAACGCAATGGGCGCGGCAGGCTATATGACGGGCTCCAACAACGTCTTCAATCCGAAGGAATACGTTACCCGCGGCGAAGCGGTCAACGTATTGTACCGCATCGTCATGACTGCCGATTCGGCCCAGGCTGCGGCGCCGGAAGCGACGCCGGAGGAAGCGTCCCTGGAAACGAAGGTATTTAAGGATATTACGGAAGCCTACGGTTCGATCAAGAAATTCGCCGGCGACGGCATTATGTACTGGCAGGGCGATACCCTCCACATCGGCGTGAAGACGCAGAAGAATAAAGTCGAACTGGAAAGCGTCCTGGCGGCGGATAAGACGATACCGAAAAATGTCGTATACGTACAGACGGCTAAATACAGCTATGACGACTATAAGAAGATGATGTCCAAAGCCGAAGAAGTATACAGAGCTACGGAAGCTACAGATGCCGTCGTCAAGACCGACGTCGACTATCTCAATGAAAAAGTCGTCCTCACCGTACAGTCCATTTCGGAAGAAACGCGGGCCAACCTGGATGACGCCCTCGGCGGCGCGCTGCGCATCGTAGTTCAGTAAATATTGTCGCAAAAGGAGACGTTTGCATGAAATATAGAGCCTTGGCGGCGGTTTTAGGCGCCGCCGCTATACTATCCGCAGGCGCTGCTTCGGCAGAAGCGCCGTATACGGACTTGAACGCATTGCCCCAGCGGGCTGCCGTCGACTACTTGTACGATACGCAGTGCCTGACTTTCGTGACGGGCGATCAGTTTCATCCGAATACCGTGTTGACTCGCGGCGATTTGGCCCAGCTCATTTACAACGCTGCTGCCAATATGCCGTTAGCGAATCCGGAGTTTAAGGACGTCCAGCCGGGACGAGCTGCCGACGCCATGGCGGCCGTAGCGGCCCAGGGCATTTTGACGGGCTATGAAGACGGCTCGTTCCAGCCGGATAAAGAAGTGACGCGGGAAGAATTTGCCGGCGTCCTGTACCGGTATCTGCAGTACTGCCGCCTGGCGGACGCCGACGGTGAAGTGGAAGCATACGCCGATGAAAGCGACGTATCGCCGGCTGAGCTGACGGCCGTTCAGGTGCTGCACAGCAAGAATATCATGGTGCCCGACGATAACTATTTCCGTCCGAAAGACGGCATTACCCGCATGGAAGCGGCCGAGGTCATATACCGCCTGCTCCATTCGGACGAAGACTACGTATCCCATGTGCAGGTGGAAATGCAGGTCATGAAATGCCTTAACGCTGAATATGGCTCGGCCGTGGCCTATTTCCGGTATGGGACGATGTACTGGGAAGGCAACACCCTCGTGTTAGGTATAAAAGGCAGCCCAGGCCGGTATTTGGAAGACCGCATTGAACATGAAGTGACTCGCGCCGACGCCGTGTCTATTCGCCGCGTCCGCTTGAGCCGGAGCGACTACGACCGCATTCTGAACAGCGCCGTCAATACGATCGTGCGGATGGAAGGCGTGCAGACCTACGTCGGCTCCATTCCTGATTACGTCAACGAGCAGGTCGTCGTTACGGTCCGCCGCCCGGTGAGCGAGCAGACCCTCAAGGCATTGAACGAGCGGGTGGGAGCAGGCGTTATCCGCATTGAAACCCTGGCTGCTCCGGGAAAGGCCGTCCATGTGCAGGAAAATCGCAGCGGTGACGGCGAAGGCTACGACGTGGACCGCCGCGGCCGCCGTCACGACAATATCAGCTATTCGCCCCTCGTAGACCAGGCGACGTCCAACGCTATCGCTTACGTGGAAAACGATGTAATGAATTAAAAAAGAAATAAAATGAACCGACCCTTCCAAGTCAGCGTTTCAGGCTTCACTTTGAAGGGTCGGTTTTTAGTCGTTGGGGAGAAACAGGTGGGTCAGTTCTTGACAGGAATGGACGAGGTAATCAGGATGAAGGCTTTCTAAAAAGGACGAATCCCGAAAGCCCCAGGTGACGAGGACCGACGTCAAGCCGGCGTTGTCCGCCGTTTCCTTATCTACTTCCGAATCGCCGACGTAGACGGCCTGCTCGGGCCGGCAGTTCAAGAGGTGCAGGGCTTTTTCTATCATGTCCGGCGCAGGCTTTTTGCGGTACTGCGGCGATTCGCCTATGGAGAAATCGACGAGCTGGCGGAAGAATTCGTCGTGGAGGAGCGATACGGCGCCTTGTCCTTTGTTGGAAACGATGGCCGTCTTGTATCCGCCGTTCCGCAGCGCTGCCAGCATGTCTGCGACGCCGTCGTAGGGACGGGTATTGCCTTGGCAGTGGGCGCTGTAATATTGCTTGAACTCTTCCGCTAACAGGGCCTGCTCGTCGGCCGGCACGGACGGAGCGGCCCGCTCGATCAATCCCGTATAGCCGTAGCCCAGGCAGAGGCGCACCTCCTGCGGAGGGAGCTCCGGCATCTGGTGGAGCCTGAATATATGATTTAGACTATGAGTCAGTTCGGACAACGTATCGAGAACCGTGCCGTCCATATCGAAGATGACGGCTTTGTACGAATGGTTTATTTCATGGGGCATGACGGCCCGCCTCCTTTGCGCAGTATACCCATAGTATACCGTTCCCGGCGGTCTTTGTCCAACGGCGATAGCTTCCTAAATTCATGGGGCTTCAACCTAAATAGGCTAGTGCTAAAATAGATGCAGTATGATACAATAGGGAAAGATATTTGATAGAGCAAGATAGAGGAGAGGTTGATATGGCAAATTTGTTACCATATGCTATTGTAGCTGGCATTGCAGTTGTCTTTTTTGTAGTATGCTATATTTTATTTTCCGGCGGCAGCTCGGAAAAGGAAGAGAAAAAAGGAAAGAACCGCCACAGCCGCGCCGTGTCCGAACGGCCAGGCCAGGGCAAGTCGTCCCTTGGGTATGACGAGGCGGAAAAAAGACGCTCGGCGCAGCCGCAGCAGCCCGTCAGGGAAGATACGGCGCCCATTCCTCGCATTTCTAACGTAACCGTGCGGGAGCGTCAGGAAAATCCCGACGAAACGGCCTTCGTGACGACGAAGGGAGAAGCCGTACGCCGCGACGGAAAAATCGTATACGAAGAACCGCATCGTCCGGCTAAGAAGCAGGAACATCTCGACGCGACACAGGTATTGTCGCGCGAAGAAATATTAGAAGCCATGGATAAAATCGATAAAGAAGAAGCTGCGGCTCACAAGGCGAAGGAAGAAGAAGCCAAGAAGAAAGACATGGCTGAAACCTTGCGGAGCGCCAAAGCCGCTGAACGGTCTGAGGGAGAACGGGAAGACGAAGAGGCTCCCCGCGCCGCCTTGGCCGATATGGCCGCCGTCGTAGCCGCCGATTTAGAGGCGAAATCGCAGGGCGAAGCCGCGGCGCGGCCGGGACGCCGCATCGTGCAGGAAGTCATGGCTGAAACGGCCAAGGCTGCCGCCAAAAGCGTCTCCGACGAAACGCAGGTCATCAGTCCGGCCGAGCTGCGCAGAAAGCAGGAAGAAACGGCTGCTGCGGCAGACGAAACAGTTATGTTCGACGCAGGCCGCTTGTCTGATGCCGTGCGTCAGACCGGCGCGGCCCCGGCAAGCGACGAAACGGCCGTCATGCCGCCGGTACGGCAGCATACGCATACTGACGCCGGCAACGAGACGAAGCAGCAGAAGAGCCCCTGGGGCAACGACCTGTCCCGCTCGGCGGCGAAAGCTGCGCCAATGGCCGGCCGGCCGTCTATTTGGGAAGCGGCTCCCGAAGCCGATTCGCCCTTTATGTCCCAATGCACGGCTCATTTCCTGCGTCAATTCGGCATGGTGACCGAGGATATGAAAGCGCAGGCTGCTTCGATTACGGCGGCGGCCTTCCGCCGCATCGGCTGCCACTCCGACGGCGAACGAAAGAAAGCCCTGTCGTCGCTGCTGGCCCAGGAAGCGCTGCAGAACGTGCAAAAGGCCTACGTGGCCCATCCGAAGGATTACGTCGCGGCGATGGCATTGCAGGCCTTTGCCGATATCGTGCAGGGCTCGCCTGTTTCGACGCGCCATCTCGTCGCCGTCGACGCCTTGAAAATCATGCCTTATCTGTCGGACAACCACTATAAGATACTGTCTGTCCTGCTGCTGTTCCTGTATTCGCGCAATTCCCACAACGTCGACGCCGAAACCTTCGGCCAGTACATCGACAAGTACGTACTGCCCTTCCTCGACGGATTCCCGACGGAACGCCCCTATTACCAGCAGCTCGATTATCTCCACTGCACGGCTTTTGAAGGCAAGGAAACGCACTTTGCTGAAATCCTGGCTGATTCGTATCCGCTCTTATTCCGCTACCGCGGCTTTACGGAAGAGGAACTGCGCAAGGTGCTGAAGGGAACGCCTATGCCGGCGGAATATATCGTCCGTTCCTTCAATTCGCCCCTGGTGAAGCTGGCTATGATCGACGAAAGCATGGCGACGCGGTTCTTCCGCCTGGCCGGTATTTCCGACCGGGCCATGCAGGCGCAGCTGCTGCGGCTGGCGAAAAAACGGCCTGCCGGCTTCGGCGGCGAAGAAGCCCTGGATATTATGGAAGATATTTCGCCGGTACTGGCCGATTTGGGCGACATTTGGGACAGCACGATGCTGCGCATTTCCACCTTGTCGCTTTTAGGCTTGTATTTAGCGCAGGGATATATCAAGGAACAGATCGGCGAAGAATTCGATTTGTCCCGCTGGTTTGAATAAGGAGGATCTGCTATGAAGAAAATTCGCAAGGCTGTCATACCGGCTGCCGGCTTCGGCACCCGTTTTTTGCCGGCGACGAAGGCTACGCCAAAGGAAATGCTGCCTATCGTCGATAAGCCGACGATTCAATATATTGTAGAGGAAGCCCTGCAGAGCGGCATCGAAGAAATCCTGATCATCAGCGGCCATGCCAAGCGGGCTATCGAGGATCATTTCGATACGAATCCGGGCCTGGAAATGCATTTGGAAAGCCACGGCCAGGAGTCTCTGCTGAAGATGGTCCGCAGTATTTCGGAAATCAACATCCACTACGTCCGGCAGAAGCACATGCGCGGCTTAGGAGACGCCATCTTATGCGCCCGGTCCTTTATCGACGACGAACCCTTTGCCGTCCTTCTCGGCGACGACGTCGTATACAACGAAACGAATCCGGCCCTGCGCCAGATGATCGATATTTATAATGATTTGGGCGCGACGATTTTGGGCTGCCAGGAAGTACCCTTGGAAAAGGTATCGGCCTACGGCATCGTAGCCGGCGTTCCCGTCGAAGGAAAGAATGTTCTGCGGGTGACGAATATGATTGAAAAGCCGTCTGTCGAAGAAGCGCCGAGCCGTACGGCCGTCCTGGGCCGTTACATCATTACGCCCGACGTCTTTGAAGTGCTGGCCCGCACCGAGCCGGGCAAAGGCGGCGAAATCCAACTGACCGACGCGATTCAGACTATGGCGTCGCGCGAAGCCGTATACGCTTACTGCTTTAAAGGCAAACGCTACGACGTAGGCGATAAGCTGGGCTTTTTAAAGGCGACGGTCGAGTACGCCCTGCGCCGTCCCGATTTGGGCGAGCCCTTCCGGAAGTATTTGAAAGATTTGATGACAAAATAAATGGATGCGTGAAATGGAGAGTACCAAAAGGGACTCTCCATTTTTTTGTTCAAATTTCAATATTAAATAAAATAATTATTATCAAAAATATTTACATCAGCCTTCATTTGATATATAATAAATGAGTAATAAGTATCAGTTTCTATTTACGAAGGAGAGGTTGGCTATGTTTCAGAACAGCGATTTTTGGATTGGCTTAGGTATTGGCGTCGTTGCCGGTGTATTTGGGTATAAACTGCTTACGGAGCGGGAGCAGCAGCTGTTGGCCCTGCAGCAGCCGGCAGCCGGGACGGTTACGGCCGATGTGCCTTTGGCTGAATTACAGCGTCAAAAAGAAGAATTGGAAGACTTGATTGCGGCGCAGGAAGCAGCGGCAAAATAAGAAGCGTTATAGAAAAGACTGTCGCCATGGCGGTGACGGTCTTTTTTACACTGGTAATCATTGATAAGAAGGGACGGCTTACTCACGTGCTTCCTGTATCGAAATGGGATTTTATCATCCGCGCTGTGCGCATTTCATCGTATCTTCCGGGGCGCATCCGCTTGTACAGCCGCAAGCTGGTCGGCAATGCGGAGCTGGCCGGAAAGATATATGCCTATGTGGCCAGCTATAGGGAAATTGATAAGGTAGAAATCAATATTGTTACCGGTTCCGTGCTGATTTTGTACAGGCCGCAGGCGCTGCGGAGCAATGCCGAATTGGCTCGGGTGGAACAGTATATCATGAACCATGCGGAAAGGAGAGGTTGATTATGTCTTATGCTTCCGGATTTATGTTGGGAGCTTCTATCGGAAAGGCGATTCATAACATGGTGTCCGGCGGCGGATTTTCTCCAGCCGGAGGAAGGGGCAAGGGAATGGGAAAACAGGCTGCCAATCCTCCCTATGCGGCTCCGGCTATGCCTGCCGCGCCTGTCAGACCGAATATACCGGCTTTTGCCTGTGTATCTTCTACACGGGGCCGACGCCGATATCGGGCTGCCGCATTAGTGCAGAATCAGCCCCTGGCCGAGCTTCTGCAGCAGGCTCTCGGCAGTTTGCCGGCGGCGCGGCGCGTGGAAGTCAATGCGGCGACAGGGAGTATTCTGGTATGCTCGGATAATGAAGGGGCTCTGGATGCGTTGGAACGTTATTTAGGGGAACGTATTTTTCCCGCTGCTCCGGCTCCGCCGTATGTGCCGGCGCCTGTGCAGACGAAAACGGCTGCGTCGGCTTATACGGATGTGCTGTATGAGACGCTGAATTTCTTGAATTCTGCCGTATCGCAGAAGACGGCCAACGTCTTTGATTTGCGTTCCCTCTTGTCTCTCTTTTTGGCCGTGCGGGGCATGCGCAAGATGATCGGCCAGAATCAGCGCCCGTCGGGACCGCAGATGCTGTGGTGGGCTACGTCGTTGATGAGGGGGCGGAGATAAGATGTATACGTGTTGTACCCTGCCGCTTCACAGCGTGCTGCCCCTGCGCATGCGCTCTATCCTGAGCGTCAAGCTGCGCCAGATTCCCGGCGTGGCTGCCGCCTCGTCTGACGAGCAAAAGCTGACCATATACTACCAGGGGAAGGTGGATCTGCGGATTATCCGCATGTTGGTCCGCTCCTTTGAGCAGAAATACGGAAAAGCTAAGGAAGATAAAAAAGAATGGGACGTAGCGGCATACCGGCGCGAAGCCATTATTTCTGTCGGCGGCTTTATCGCCATGAATATTTTACGCAAAACGAATCCGGAATTTTACGACGGCATTCTCCTGTTCCGGCGCTTGTTTACCTTATTTATCGCCCGGCGGTTTATCCAGAACGGCGTCATGGGCGTTATCCGGGACAAGCAGGCTAATGCCGATACGCTGACCGCTACGGCTGTGGCCGCGTCCGTCCTGGCTGGCAAGCCCGAATCGAGCCTGACCTTGCTGGCCCTTTCCAATGGAGCGGAAATGCTGACGGAATATGCTGCCGAACGGGCGCGCCGCCAGATTTCGGGCCTCTTGAAGCTGGATCAGCGGGACGTATGGCTCGTGGAAAATGGCCGGGAACGAAAGGTCCCTGTCGACTCACTGAAGGTAGGCGATACGATTGCCGTCCATCTGGGCGAAAAGATCTGTGTGGACGGGAAAGTCGTCGGCGGGAATGCGGCAGTCAATCAGGCCTCCATTACGGGCGAATCGAATCCGGCTATCAAGCAGCCCGGGACCTTTGTATATGCCGGCAGCGTCATCGAAGCCGGAGACCTCGTCGTCAAGGTCGAAAAGGTCGGCGCCGATACGTCACTGGCCCAGATTATCCACTTGGTCGAAGAGGCGCAGACCCGCCGCGCGCCGGTGCAGAATTTTGCCGATAAAATGGCCAATATGCTTGTTCCTATTTCCTTTATCGGCGCGGCCATTGTCTATGGGGCGACGAAGGACTGGCAGCGCGTGCTGAACCTGCTGTTCATCGACTTCTCCTGCGGCCTGAAGCTGTCGACGGCGACGGCCATTTCTGCGGCCATCGGCATGGCGGCCCGCAAGGGGATTCTCATTAAAGGCGGCAACTACATCGAAAATCTGGCCGATATTGACACGGTTGTCCTCGATAAGACCGGCACGATTACCATGGGCGTACCGCAGATTGCCCATATTTCTACGGTTCCCGGAGTAGATGAAAAGGAAATGATTTTACTGGCTGCGTCGGCGGAAATGCACTCCGTTCATCCGCTGGCCGTAGCGGTGCAGAAATACGTCAAGGCTCACGGCTGGGACGTACCGCATCACGATATGTCCGAGACGGTCGTTGCCCGCGGCATGAGGGCCTCCGTGCCTCCCTTTGAAGACTTTGCCGGCGGCGACGTCCTCGTCGGAAGCCGCCGCTTCATGCAGGAAGAATGCGTGCAGGGCATGCCGGAAAAAAGCGACAAATCATGGGGAAAAAATCTGTTGTTTGTCGCGCGGGACAAGCAGTATATCGGCTGCCTGACGATTGAAGACCCGGTTCGCCCGGCCATGAAGAAGACTCTCAATCAAATGCGCCGCATCGGCGTAGACGAAGTCATCATGCTGACTGGCGATTCCAAGGAAGTGGCGGCAGAAGTGGCCCGCGAAATGGACATTGATTCCTATCATGCTGAAATACTGCCGGAAGATAAGGCTAATTACGTCATGAAGCTGCAGAAGCGGGGCAGCGTCATGATGGTCGGCGACGGCATCAACGACGCACCGGCACTGGCCTTTGCCGATATCGGCGTCAGCCTGGGCGGCAACAAGACGGATATAGCGGCTGAATCGGCAGCTATTACGATTCGCTCCGAAGATCCGGGAAAATTGTATGATGCATTGAAGATTGGCCGGCAGACCATGAAGGTCATCAATCAGAATTTTACGGCGACGATTATCGTCAATTCAGCGGCTATGCTTCTCGGCGCGCTGGGGCGCATCAGCCCCTTATGGGCCGCAGTCATCCACAATACAGCGACGCTGGCCGTCGTATTGAACAGCGTGCGCATTCTCGGCGTGTCTCGCCGCATGGTAAAAGCGTAATTTTATCCTGACATATAAGCTCCTTTGTTCTGGGAATTCCCTGCAGTTGGTACAGTGAATCAGCTGCAGGGAATTATTTTTTATCTGCCGGGGTGGAGAAACAATTTTATCCGGAATTTTATATTTTTTTATGTATACATCACCATATTAGTATGATATACTACTGTATGAATGACGAAAGTCAGTCCTAACCATTAAAGGAGTGAAAGAATACATGTTAGAATTACGCCATGTATCGTTTTCCGTTCCCGACGAAAATGGTACGAAAAATACAAAGGAAATTTTAAAAGATATCAATCTGGTCATCGACGAACAGAAATTCGTCGTCATTACCGGCCCGAACGGCGGCGGCAAATCGACGCTGGCTAAATTAATCGCCGGCATTGAAAAGCCGACGAGCGGCCAGATTTTCTTCAACGGCCAGGACATTACGGACTGGGACATTACGAAGCGGGCCCAGAACGGCATCGGCTACGCTTTCCAGCAGCCTGTGCGCTTCAAGGGCATCACCGTCATGGACCTGCTCTGTCTGGCGGCGGGCAATAAGAAACTCGACAAATGCGTCGTCTGTCAATACCTGTCCGAAGTCGGCCTTTGCGCGGAAAATTACATCAACCGCGAAGTGGACGCATCCTTGTCGGGCGGCGAATTGAAGCGCATTGAAATCGCCACGATCGTAGCCCGCAAGAACACGGAACTGGCTATTTTCGACGAACCGGAAGCAGGTATCGACTTGTGGAGCTTCCATAAACTCATCAAGGTATTTGAAAGAATGCACGATCAGAAGCAGTCGATTCTCATCATTTCCCATCAGGAACGCATTCTCAACATTGCCGATGAAATCGTCCTCATTGCTGACGGCACGGTCCGCAAGGTCGGCACGAAGGAAGAAGTTCTTCCCGAATTGATGGACGTCGTAGGAAACTGCAAGTTTTATAAGGAGGAAGACTGATGGATAAGTATCAAGAACATTTGCTGGAAGTCATCGCCGATTTGCATGGCATTCCTGAAGGCGCATATAATATCCGCTCGAACGGCCAGAGCGTCGGCCGCGCTTCAACGGCTCATATCGAAATCGAGCCGCAGAAGGACCGTCCGGGCATCAACGTGTATATTAAGCCGGAAACGCAGCACGAAGCTGTGCACATTCCCGTCGTCCTGAGCCAGGCCGGCCTCAAGGACGTCGTATACAATGATTTTTACGTCGGAGAAGGGGCTGACGTCGTCATCGTCGCCGGCTGCGGCATCCACTGCGGCAGCGACGACGGCTCGCAGCACGACGGCATTCATACCTTCCATATCGGCAAAAACGCCCGCGTACGCTACGTAGAAAAGCACTACGGCGACGGAGACGGCAAGGGCCAGAAAATCATGAACCCGGAAACCATCGTCCATATGGAAGAAGGCAGCTATATGGAAATGGAAACGACGCAGATCAAGGGCGTCGACTCGACGAAGCGCGTCACGAAGGCTGATTTGGCAGCCAGCGCGACGTTTATCGTCAAGGAAAAGCTCATGACCGACGGCGTGCAGTTTGCCGAAACGGAGTTTGAAGTTGAACTGAACGGCAAGGATTCCAGCACGGACGTCGTATCCCGCGCCGTTGCCCGCGGCACGTCCCACCAGATTTTCCGGGCCAAGGTCATCGGCAATGCCCAGTGCCACGGCCATTCAGCCTGCGACTCCATCATCATGGACGACGCCAAGATTTCGGCGATTCCTGAGCTGACGGCCAACGATACGGACGCGGCCCTGATTCACGAAGCGGCTATCGGCAAGATTGCCGGCGAACAGCTGACCAAGCTCATGACGTTAGGCCTTACGGCAGAAGAAGCGGAAGAAATGATCATCCAGGGCTTCTTAAAATAATAGGCGCAAGAGAAACCAGTCTTTCCCCATTAGGGGGAGGCTGGTTTTTGCATAGGCGGAAAGAGTAGGCAAAGGGCGGGAAAATAGTGTACAATAAGGAGAAAAAGGAGGGGGACGGCATGAACGGAGAGGCGGCGTTTCGCCGATATGCAGACTTTGACGCAATACTGAATTCTATTTACTGCGCGATTTTTATCGTCCATACAGACGGCCGCGCCGTATACCGCAATGGAGCGGCTGACGAGCTCAAGGCGGAATTAGGCGTGACGGAGGATGAGCTTATCGGCGCGCTGGAGGCGCAAATCGACGTCGTACATGGGCAGGGGCGCTTTGCCGTCGCAGTAGAGGGGGGCATGATTATCTGCCATCTCCTGCCCTGGACCCAGGCCGGTCAGCGGCAGGGCAGCATTATCGTCGCCCATATATCGGGGAAAGAGCGGTGCTCCGCCCAGGAATTGGACAACGTCATAGACGTACTGGAAGAAATCGACGCTATTTTGGAGGTCGTCGCCGACGGCATCGTCGTGGCCGATAAAAACGGCGTCATCATCCGGGTCAACAAGGCCTTGGAAACGACCTTCGGCATCAAGCGGCGCGACGTCTTGGGGCGGTCTATGGAAATACTTGACCGGGAGCATTCCGTCTGCGGCGAACTGGTCCGCAAGATGAACGAAGACCCGAAGCGCATCGTCGTGTCGGGAACGTACAAGCAAAAGGAGCTCTTGTGCACCGGCGCGCCCATATTCGACCGGCAGCACCGCCTCAAGACCATCGTCATCAGCATACAGGACATGTCGGCTCTCAATACGCTGCGCAAAAAGCTGGAAGAGCAGCGGCTGTACACGAAGAGCTATATGCGGGAAATATCCTTGTTCAACGGCAGCGGCGGCCCCATCGTGGCCCACAGCCCGGCCATGAAGAAGATACTTCATCTGGTGCACGTCGTCGCCGACGTCGAGTCCGTCGTATTGATTACGGGCGAGTCGGGAACGGGGAAGGAAGTCGTCGTCAACGAAATTTATCACACGAGCCGGCGAAAGGACAAGCCTTTTATCAAGATAAACTGCGGCGCCATCCCCGACACCTTGTTCGAGTCGGAGCTGTTCGGCTATGAAAGCGGCGCCTTTACAGGTGCTCGGCGGCAGGGCAAGGTCGGCTTTTTCGAACTGGCCAACAAGGGAACCCTGCTCCTGGACGAGGTGGGCGAGCTCAGCCTGGCAGCGCAGGTCAAGCTGCTCCGTGTCATACAGGAAAAAGAAGTGCAGCGCATCGGCGCGGCCAAGCCGGTCAAGGTAGACGTCCGCCTGATTGCGGCGACGAACAAGGACTTGTGGAGTATGGTCTGTCAGGGGACGTTCCGGCAGGACTTGTATTATCGCCTCAACGTCATTCACATCCATATTCCGCCGCTGCGGGAGCGGCGCGAGGACATTATCCCCCTGGTCAACTATTTCCTGAAATATTTCAATGAAAAGTACGGCAAGGAAAAGGAGATTTCTCCGGAACTGTACCGCTTCCTCATGC
Organism: Megasphaera sp. An286; assembly: GCF_002163455.1. Taxonomy (NCBI): domain Bacteria; kingdom Bacillati; phylum Bacillota; class Negativicutes; order Veillonellales; family Veillonellaceae; genus Megasphaera; species Megasphaera sp. An286. The sequence continues at coordinate 50,294 of NZ_NFIY01000011.1, forward strand.
GTCAGGACTGGCCGGGCAATATCCGCGAGCTGGAAAACGCCGTCGAGACGATGATCGTCCTGCCGTCGGAAAACAAGCTGACGCCCAGCCATTTTGTCGGCAAGGGAACGGGCGAGGATTCCGGGGCGGCCGTCAAGGTGCAGCGTCTCGTGCCGTGGAAGCGGGCCGTAGAAGAAATGGAAAAAGAGCTGCTGATGCAGGCGTACCGGGAATACCGCTCGACGCGGGCCATGGCGAAGGCGCTGGAGATAGACCAGTCAACGGTCGTGCGGAAAATGAAAAAATGGGGCGTCGGCTCCCATGAAAAGGATAAAAACGATGCAATATAGCATAGAAGTGATGTCAACGCGCATCGGTTGGACGAAAGCGGTACCATCATGGCATCGGCAATAAGCAGTAAGGATATCGGCATACAGGCGATGTAAATATACATCGCACTGGATGCCGATATGTTTTTAAAGGTCCGTATTTACGCCATTTGCAGCTTTTTTGTATTTGGCATATTTATTTCATATATATTTGTGAAAGATCCATCAGGTATAGGATAGTGTATGAAATATGAGTCCAGCGAAGGAGGGGTTTGGTATGTTAATGACTAAACAACAATTCCAAGACAGCATTCGCGCCAGAAAACCGATGAACGTATGGTTCCTGGGAGAGAAAATTGAAGACGTTACGACCTATCCGCCCTTGGCGGCCAGCTTCAACGCTATCTCCAAGATTTACGAACTGCAGCATCGCCCGGACTGGCAGGATCTGATTACTGTTCCGTCCCATATGCTCGACGAACGGGTCAGTATTTACAACGCTCCCCTCCGTTCGGCAGAAGACGCGAACCGCAAGACCAGAGCTGCCAGAGCGCTGGCTGAAGTTATCGGTTGCTGTACGCACCGCTGCACCGGCTCGGAAGCATTTGCCGGATTAGGCCCTGCGTGCTACGACATGGACCACGACTTGGGTACCAACTATTTTGAACGCTTCATGAATTTCCTGAAATACGTACAGCAGAACGACTTGACCTGTACCGTTACGGTAACGGACGTCAAAGGGCTGCGGACGGCGCCGCCTCATGCACAGGCCGACCGCGATTCCTACGTCCACGTCGACGAAGTCCGCGAAGACGGCATCGTCATCAGCGGGTTCAAGTGCAATCAGACGGGCATCCTTTTCGCTCATGAAATCGTCATCGTTCCGACAACGAACATGAAGCCGGAAGACAAGGATTTTGCCGTCGCCTGCGCCGTTCCTGCCGATACGCCGGGACTGACCTTTGTCTTGGGCCGTACGCCTCAGGATAAACGCTTCTTCGAAGTCGAAGGCGATATCGAAGGCATCGACTTGGGCAAACAGTATGCCGACCATCAGGCGCTCGTATACTTCGACCACGTATTCGTCCCGAATGAAAGAGTATTCCTCTGCGGCGAAACGCAGTACGTAGGACGGCTCCTGAGCTACTTCACGGCAGTCCACAGATTGACGGCCGGCGGCTGCAAGGCTGGCGGATGCTCGGCTCTCTGCGGCGCGGCAAGTCTGTTGGCCGATATGGTCGGCGTGCAGAAAGCCGGTCATATCCGGACGAAGCTCACGGAAATGGCAATGACTGCTGAAACGGTTTACGGCCTGTCCATTGCTTCGGGTGTAGAAGGATTCCAGCATCCCAGCGGCTTCTGGATTCCCAACCCGCTCATGTCCCATACGTGCAAATACACCTGCACGAAGATTCCCTTCGATGCCGTTCGGTACGCCCGCGACATCCTGGCGGGCTTTGGCGAAACGGCTCCGTCCGAGCTGGATATGAGAAATCCCGAAGTCGGCGAACTGTGCCAGAGAGCCTTCAACCCGGGAAACCCGAAATACAACGCCTTCGATCGTCTGCGGGCCAGCCGCTTCATCGAACACATGGTACGCGGCTCTAACTGGACGGCCATGGCCCTCCACGGCGGCGGCAACCAGGAAGCGTCGACCGTCATGGCCAGAATGTATACGGACTGGGAATACCTGAAAGGCCTCGTAAAAGTTGCCACAGGCATTGAAACGGACGCGCAGAAGGCTGAAGAATTTATCGACACCATCGGCAAGCGCCAAGGCCGTATCTGTACGACCCTCGATTTGCCGAAGGTTGAAAGCTGACGGGTTAGTAAAAGAAGATATAGACTGTATGATAATGGGCTCCCACGGTGAGATGTTACTGTGGGAGCCCATTCTGTCATGCTATTGATGCAGTAGACAATAAAAGAGTCCTATATCGTTTTCAGTTACCTCTAGTAGAACTAGGGGAGTTTGTTATGCCTGTTTGAAACCTGAAAAGTAAACGAATGAGACAGAAATGTAGATAGATAGTATTTTAGCCGAACCATGTATTTGATTGTAGTAAGAGCGCTGAGGAGAGAAACTATTGGTCTAGTCATCGTTTGATTTTATTCGCTATTACGATTATAATTATTAATGATAAGTTTATACATGCAGTGAAATATCAAGACGATTTTTTTGGAGCAGGAGATGGCCTAATGAAATATTTATCCGTGACGCAAACTGCCCAAAAGTGGGGCATCTCTACGCGGCGCATACAGATATTGTGCAGCGAAAAGCGCATCCCTGGCGCGGTAAAAATCGGCAATCAATGGGCGATTCCAGACGACGAATTGAAGCCTGCCGATGCAAGAGTCAAAAGTGGAAAATATAAGAAAACCAGTCTAACATGAGGCAAAGACATGCAGATAATTAATAATATCCAAACTACTATCAAAGGCGATTTACAGACGGTTATTCATAAGGGAAGCAAGCTTTCGATTGCCGCAGCTTGTTTTTCTATCTATGCTTATCAGGAACTCAAGAAGCAGATGGAAGGGATAGACGAGCTGCGCTTTATCTTTACGTCTCCGACCTTTGTAACGGAAAAGACACCAAAAGCCCAGCGCGAATTTTATATTCCCCGCATTTCAAGAGAACGCAGCCTTTATGGCACGGAATTTGAAGTAAAGCTTCGCAATGAGTTGACGCAAAAGGCCATAGCTAAAGAATGTGCCGATTGGATTAGAAGAAAGGTGACTTTTAAATCGAATGTCACGCAAGAGCAGATGATGGGGTTCATGACGGTAGATGAAAGCAGCTATATGCCCATCAGTGGCTTTACTACGGTGGATCTTGGCTGCGAACGCGGAAATAATGCATATTACTCTGTGCAGAAAACAGAAAGCTATGAGAACGGAAAGTACTTTATCAATCTTTTCGAGCAGCTTTGGAATGATAAGAAACGCCTTCAAGATGTTACGGACATCGTTATCGAAAGTATTACGGCAGCGTACCGTGAAAACGCGCCGGAATATATCTATTTCTTTGCTTTGTATAATATTTTCAACGAATTTTTAGACGATATTTCAGAAGACGAGCTGCCCAACGAGGCTACGGGATTTAAAGAGAGCAAAGTCTGGGGGATGCTTTACGATTTTCAGCGCGATGCCGTCCTCGCTATTATCAATAAATTGGAAAAGTTCAACGGCTGTATTTTGGCTGATAGTGTCGGTCTTGGCAAAACCTTTACGGCTCTTGCCGTCATTAAATATTATGAGAACCGCAATAAGTCAGTTATGGTCCTGTGCCCCAAGAAGCTTTCCGAAAACTGGAATACATATAAAGGCAACTATATTAACAACCCTATTGCAGAAGATCGGCTGCGCTATGATGTGCTGTATCATACGGACCTCTCGCGCGAACACGGGCAGTCCAATGGCATTGACCTTGAGCGTCTGAATTGGGGCAATTATGACCTCGTCGTAATTGACGAAAGCCATAATTTCCGCAACGGCGGCGAAGTGTCCGGCGAAGCGGCAAAAGAAAACCGCTATTTGAAACTACTCAATAAAGTGGTTCGGGCAGGTGTACGGACAAAAGTCCTGATGCTTTCCGCCACGCCGGTCAACAACAAGTTCATTGATTTGAAAAATCAGCTTGCTCTTGCTTATGAAGGCGATGCCGCGCAAATCAATAAAAAGCTGGCTACGACGAAGGGGATCGACGAAATCTTCCGTCAAGCGCAGAAAGCGTTCAATCGATGGGTCAAGCTTTCCGTTGAAGAGCGTACTACTGAGGCGCTGCTTCAAACGCTGGATTTCGACTTTTTTGAATTGCTGGACAGCGTGACGATTGCCCGTTCCCGGAAGCACATTGAAACGTATTACAATACTGCCGATGTTGGCAAATTTCCCAAGCGGCTTCCGCCGATTTCCCTGCGCCCTTGCTTAACTGATCTGAACGATGCTGTCAACTACAATGACATTTACACATTGCTCATGTCGCTGAATTTGTCGATTTATACGCCGTCGAACTATATTATGCCTTCGAGGCTTGAGAAATATCTTGACGTGACGCACCACCAAGGGACGAGTCTTACACAGCAAGGTCGAGAAGAAGGCATCCGTCGCCTGATGAGTATCAATCTTCTCAAGCGGTTGGAAAGCTCGGTCTATTCTTTCAGGCTGACGATTGACCGCATCACAAAGCTGATTGAAGATACGATGAAAACGATTGAAGACTATCAGGCTGGCAACTGCATTCTCAAACTGACGGAGATTTCAGACAGTGATGATTTTGATTACGACGACCAAAATACGGACTTTTTCTCTGTCGGGAAGAAAGTCAAAATCGACCTTGCCGATATGGATTATGTTTCGTGGAAGCGGGAATTGGAAAAGGACGCAGAAAAGCTGGGACTGTTGTCTCAGATGGTAGCGGACATTACGCCGGAGCATGATGCAAAACTGCAAACGCTGTTAAAACTGATCCAAAAGAAGGTCGAACATCCCATAAATCCTGCAAATCGGAAACTCATCATTTTTACTGCCTTTTCTGATACTGCCGATTATCTTTATGCAAATGTCAGCAAGTTTGCAAAGGAGAAATTCGGTTTGGAAACCGCGGAAATCACGGGTAACGTAGACGGCAAGACTACTATTCCAAAGCTCCGCGCCGACCTCAATACCGTGCTGACCTGCTTTTCTCCTATATCCAAGGGGAAATCAGTTTTGATGCCCAATAGTTCGGACGAGTTGGATATTCTCATTGCTACGGATTGCATATCTGAAGGGCAGAACTTACAAGACTGCGATTATTTGATCAACTACGATATTCATTGGAACCCTGTACGCATCATTCAACGGTTTGGGCGCATTGACCGCATTGGCAGCAAAAACGAAACGATTCAGCTCGTCAATTTCTGGCCGGACATGGACTTAGATGAATACATCAATTTGAAAAGCCGTGTCGAGACGCGTATGAAGATTTCGGTCATGACTTCTACTGGTGATGATGACCTTATCAATGCCGAAGAAAAAGGGGATCTTGAATATCGTCGGGCCCAGCTTAAACGGCTGCAAGAGGAAGTCGTAGACCTCGAAGATATGACCAACGGCATCTCGATTATGGACTTGGGACTCAATGAGTTCCGGCTGGATCTGCTGGAATACATGAAGCGTCACGACGATCTTGAGACGGCCCCGAAGGGTCTGCATACCGTTGTCGGCAAAACAGCGGACTCACCGGCAGGCGTAATCTTTGTTCTGCGGAATATCAATGACAGCGTGAACATTGATAACCGAAACCGCATCCATCCATTTTATATGGTATATATCAGCGAAGAAGGTGAAATTGTCTGCGATTACCTGAATCCGAAAAAGTTGTTGGATACGATGCGTCTGCTCTGCCGCGGCAAAAGCGAGCCGATAATGGCGTTGTGCAGAAACTTTAATGAGGAAACCGATGACGGGCGCAATATGAGCGAAGTCTCTGAGCTGCTTTCTGAGGCAATCAATTCTATTATGGATGCCAAAGAGGAAAGCGATATCGACAGCCTGTTTAAAAGCGGCGGCACGACGGCTTTGCTTTCGACGATATCGGGATTGGATGATTTTGAACTGATTTGTTTCTTAGTGGTGAAATAAGAAAGGGGATTTTCCATGTTTGGGTTTCCTGCTTCTACTGAGTTTAACAAACGAATACCAAAGCAGAAGTTTTATGAGCACATCGATATCGGTTCCTCATTGAAACGGATTTTTATAGAACAAATTCATCTCATCTATTGGCGCAATAAACTGGCGGCAACGACGTTGAACGTAGCGGCAGGAGAGGCTGTGACCGAAATAGAAGTCCTTGAAGTGCAGCTGAAATCTCCGCACCTCGATGAGGCGGTGCTTCGCCAGATCGACAGGGAAATTCCCTATCATATCCTTTTCGTTCTGACCTGTGAGGGGAAAGCCCAGGTTTGGATAGGCTACAAGGAAGCGGCTGGTTCCGGCAGCAATGCCTTCAAGGTGAGCCAATATTATCATACCGATTGGGGGCCGGAAAAAGAGCTGCAATTTGGCATAGATGGGCTGAACATGGATGCCGTTTATGAAAACCTCATGCGTCAAGTTGCCGGAGACACTTTGCAAACAGATTCGGAGGAAAGCTTACAAGCTTCCGTAGAGCGCGATAAAAAGCGGCGGCACCTTGAAAAGCAGATTGCGGCATTGGAAAGTAAGATGAGAAAGGAAAAGCAGCTTAATAGACGAATGGAGATACATGCTGAATTGAAACGATTAAAAATAGAGAAAGCAAAAATATAGGTGCAAATTATTAACAGAAAGGAATGGAAGCGAGAGTATATGGATATTCATGAAGAGCATGTTAGAAAAATACTTTCTAACCTTTCGGTTGACGGTACACTAAAGAGCAGAGAAAGCAATACTGTCGAGTTCAAAGAATCATTTAATAAAAACAGTACAGCGAAATATGCTAAAACGATGGCGGCATATTCTAATAATCGTGGCGGATATATTATTTTCGGAGTAAAAGACCGGCCTAGGAAAATCATAGGATTAAAGAATGATAATTTTGAGAATATGAGTCAGGAACGGTTTTCTGAAGCTATCAATTCTCTATTTGTGCCGTCAATGGATTGGAGCTGTGGAACATTTGTAATTGATATACCATCTCTTGACAATAGTGCTCACTATAAAACTTTAAAAATTGGATGGATATATACGGTGGAAGCTGATCATAAACCCGTTATTGCTCAGAAGGCAAATGATGGTGAAAAGATAAATAGTGGAGATGTTTTTTATCGTTACCGAGCGCGAAGTGAAAAAATAAAATTTGCTGAAATGAGTCGTATTATTGAAGAAAGAATCGTAAAAGAACGAAATGGATTGCTAAAAGTTTTTGAGGTGATTCGAAAGAGTGAAACAGCAAATCTCGGTATCGTAAACTATTCCAATGGAAGAATTACTACTCCGTATGGTATAGATATTTCTTTTGATCGTAAGCTAGTAACACAAGTTTTGAAAAAAGCGAAGTTTATTAAGGAAGGTAGCTTTAATGAAACAGATGGGATTCCCGTGATTAAGGTTACAGGGAATATTGATTTAGCTGAAGAAGTACCTGTTCCAGAGGGAAATCCGGATGAAACACATCCGTATATACAAAAACAACTTGCAGAAATGCTAGGCATAAGCATTCAAGATTTATATGCTTTGATTTGGTATTATAGGATGAAGGAAGCCCAAAAATATCATCTCGAAATTACTACCTCTAAAAGTGGGAAAGTGCATAAGTTTTCTAACTTTGCCTTGCAATTTTTGAGAGAAAAGCTTAAAGAACTACAAGAGCATACCGATGAATTTGACATGATTCGTAAAGAATACAGGAATCGGAATAAAATAGGAGGAAACACCTAATGGAGAAGATGAAGTTTGAAACCACTGATTCTACGTCTGGGAATATAGAGAAAATTTCGGCGTTGTTTCCTAATTGCGTTACGGAGATGCGCGGAGAGGACGGTAAGGTTAAGCGCGGGATCAATTTTGAAATGCTAAAACAGATGCTTTCGCCGGACATAGTGGACGGCGACGAGTGTTACGAATTTACGTGGGTAGGCAAGAAGGCGTCTATCGTAGAAGCGAACAAGCCTATCCGCAAGACGCTGCGGCCTTGTGTAGAAGAGAGTAAAAATTGGGACACGACGGAAAACCTGTACATCGAAGGCGATAATCTGGAAGTGCTCAAGCTGCTGCAGGAGGCATACTTAGGCAAGGTGAAGATGATCTACATTGACCCGCCATATAATACAGGACATGACTTCGTTTATCCTGATTCTTTCATAATGGATAATGAGGAATATAATGAGGGTTTAGGTTATTATGATGAAGAGGGTAATGTGAACTTTACACGCGAGAATGCTGCCAGTGCAGGAAAATATCACTCTGATTGGTGCTCTATGATCTATTCACGCTTACTTCTAGCTCGAAATCTGTTATCGGATGACGGATTCATTGCTATAAGCATTGGCGAAGAGGAAGTTTATAATTTGAGAAAGATATGCAATGATGTTTTTGGAGATGTAAATTTTCGTAATATTCTTGCTGTTAGAAGATATGACAAGAATCTGAACTTACAATTTGCAGCAAAAGGGTTAGCAACTATGAATGTTGGGCTCGAATATATCTTAATTTATTCGAAAAATCCTGAAACCAAAATGGTTGCAATCTATAAGGCATCTAGTGACGGCAGGAGTCAATCTGGGTACTGGAAAGGTTTTTGGAATAATGCAGATAGACCAACTATGCGTTATGATATTCTTGGAGTGACTCCCCAAGAAGGGCAATGGAAGTGGAAAAAAGAAATAGCAGATGAAGCAGTAGCTAACTATATTGAATATGAACAGAACTATTCTATGAAAATGACTCTTGAAGAGTATTGGTCGTTAACAGGGAAGTGTAAGAGATTTATAAGACGAAAACTAGACGGTGCAGGGAAGAACTCTGGTGTCGAACATTGGGTTGCTCCTGCGGAGGGAATTCTCAGAAATAGTAATTGGTCTGATATGCTTATATCCAAACCTGCAGGCTTAGATATAAAATTTGATAGTCCTAAAAACACGGATGTATTGAAAGAGCTCATTAAATTGTTTGGGGTTGCGGAAAAAGATGTTGTTTTTGATTTCTTTTCGGGATCAGCTTCAACAGCCCATGCAGTTATTGAATTAAATGCAGAAGACAAAAGAGGCAGAAACTTTGTTATGATACAGCTTCCTGAGCCTTGTGATGAAAAAAGTGAAGCCTATAAAGCCGGTTACAAAAACATCTGCGAAATAGGCAAAGAGCGCATTCGCCGCGCTGGTGAAAAAGTCAAGGCGGACAATCCGCTGACTACGCAGGATTTGGACGTCGGGTTCCGCGTCCTTAAATTGGACGATTCCAACATGAAAGATGTATATTATGCCGCCGGCGACTACGAGCAGGGGATGCTTACGGGCTTGGAATCGAACATCAAGGAAGACCGTACCGATCTCGACTTGCTTTTTGGCTGCCTGTTGGACTGGGGCCTGCCCTTGTCTTTGCCGTATACGTCGGAGCAAATCGACGGCTGTACTGTCCATATCTACAACGACGGCGACCTCATTGCTTGCTTTGATAACAATATTCCTGAAAGCGTCGTAAAGGAAATCGCCAAGCGCAAGCCTTTGCGGGCCGTGTTCCGCGACGCTGGCTTTGCCGACAGCCCGGCGAAAATCAACGTATTCGAGATTTTCAAGCTCTATATGCCGGAAGATGCCAACGATATTTCCAAGCGAATAAGAGTTATATGAGTGTGAAGTGTGAAAGTTGGAGTGTGGAGTTAGACGTTACGGATGAGAAGAGAACTGTAAAATATAAGAGTAAGAAATTTGCAGTGCGTATTGTCCGGCTTTATCAGTATCTATGCGATGAAAAACACGAATATGTGCTGTCAAAGCAGATTCTGCGAAGCGGTACGAGCATAGGAGCTAACATTGCTGAATCAGAGTGCGCAATAAGCCGAAGGGATTTTGTGGCTAAACTGTACATTGCGCTGAAAGAGTGTATGGAAACCTTGTACTGGCTGGACCTTCTCAGAGACACAGAATATATCACACAAGAACAATACGGCTCTCTTGAACAGGATTGCCAGGAACTGAGAAAAATGCTTTCTTCCGCTACCAAAACTATCAATTCCAAACTTTGAAACAGGGGGGAGCAATAATGGATAAAAAGGAGATTCCCCCGGTTAACCGGGATTTTCTGCAAGGTGTTTCTGAAGTGCTTGCCAAGGCGCGAAAAAACGCAAAGACGGCTGTTAATCTTTCCATGGTGTACGCCTATTTTGAAATCGGAAGGATGATTGTCGAGGAAGAACAGCACGGCGCGAACCGCGCGGCATATGGGAAGCAGATTTTGAAAGAGTTATCTGCGTATTTGACAAAGATTTACGGGAAAGGCTTTTCCGTTACTAACCTTAAGCAAATGAGGCAATTTTATCTTGCTTATGCCAATGACCAGATTGGTCAGACACTATCTGACCAATTCAAGAACCTTCCCACCGTCAGTACGGGACGGAAATTTTACCTGAGCTGGTCGCATTATTTGAAGCTCATGCGTATTGACAATATTGAAGAACGGCATTTTTATGAAATCGAGTCTGTCAAAAATGATTGGAGTCTCAGTGAGCTGAAACGGCAGTTTAACAGCGCTCTCTACGAACGGCTGCTTCTTAGTACGGACAAAAAAGAGGTATACCGGCTGGCACTGGAGGGGCAGAAGGCTGAAACGCCGCGGGATATTGTGAAAGATCCGTACATTTTGGAGTTTTTGGGATTGCCTGAGGCGCCGTCTTATTCTGAGACGGAGATGGAAAGCCGGATTATCAGTCATTTGCAGCAATTTCTCTTGGAGCTTGGAACTGGCTTTGCCTTTATGGGGCGGCAAAAGCGCTTTACCTTTGACGAAGAGCATTTTATGGTAGATTTGGTTTTTTATAACCGGCTGCTGCGCTGCTTTGTTCTCTTTGATCTGAAAATCGGGGAACTGAAGCATCAGGACATTGGGCAAATGCAGATGTATGTGCATTATTATGACCGCATGGTTAAGTTGGCTGATGAAAACCCGACGATCGGCATCATCCTCTGCAAGGACAAGAACAATGCTGTCGTCGAAATGACTTTGCCGGAGGATAACTCACAGATTTTTGCCAGCAAATACGAAACTGTTTTGCCGAGTAAAGAAGCGCTGCAACAGCTGCTTCAAGAACAAATAACAGATGAGAGTAGAGGCGAAGACGAATGAGGCTGCAGTTTAAACATCAGAAATTTCAGGCAGATGCGGCGAAAGCCGTCGTAGACGTCTTTGCCGGACAGCCCTATCTCACGCCTACGTACATGATGGACAGGGGCTCCAACTATCAGCTGTCCCTTTTGGACAAGGATGAGTTTATGGGCTGGCGCAACGAGCCCATCGTGCCGGAACTTTCCGACGCGATGATTTTGGAACGTCTGCGAAAGATCCAGCGGGCGAATCAGATTAAACCGTCGGAGCGCATTGAACCGTCCGAGTCCTGTAAGTTTAATTTGACCATTGAGATGGAAACGGGCGTAGGTAAGACCTATACGTATATCAAGACCATGTACGAGCTGAACAAGCACTACGGTTGGAGTAAGTTTATCGTCGTAGTGCCGAGCATTGCCATACGCGAAGGTGTGTACAAATCTTTTCAGGTGACGCAGGACCATTTCGCTGCGGAATACGGGAAGAAGATACGCTTCTTTATCTACAATTCGGCCCAACTTACGGAGATCGACCGGTTTGCTTCGGACAGCTCGATCAACGTCATGATTATCAATTCACAGGCTTTCAATGCCCGCGGTAAAAACGCGCGGCGCATTTATATGAAGCTCGATGAGTTTCGCTCCCGCCGTCCCATTGACATCATCGCCAAGACGAATCCTATTCTGATCATCGACGAGCCGCAAAGCGTAGAGGGAAAGCAGACGAAAGAACGGCTGAGAACATTCAACCCATTGCTGACGCTGCGTTATTCTGCCACGCATAAGTCAGACAGCATCTACAATATGGTCTATCGTCTGGATGCTATGGAAGCGTACAATAAACGATTGGTAAAGAAAATTGCCGTGAAAGGTATTACGGAGAGTGGCAGTACGGCGACGGAAGGATATGTGTATTTAGAAGGGATTAACCTCTCGAAAGCAGACCCGACGGCGACGATTGAATTTGATTTTAAAGGAGCTTCGGCTATTCGCAAAAAGACGATGAAAGTTGGCATCGGCTTTAATTTGTACGACCACTCGGGCAATCTGGACGAATATAAGGACGGCTTTGTCGTGAAATTCATCGACGGGCGGGATAACTCGCTGGAGTTCTTAAACGGGGTCAAGCTCTTTGCCGGAGATGTGGTCGGCAAGGTAAGCGAAGACCAGCTGCGCCGTATTCAGATTCGGGAGACGATTCTTTCCCACATTGAGCGGGAACGCCAGTTGTTTCATAAGGGCATCAAGGTACTGAGCTTGTTTTTCATCGACGAGGTTGCCAAGTATAAGCAGTACGACGAAGGAGGCAATCCGTATAATGGCATCTATGCCGATATGTTCGAAGAGGAATACGAGGATATCATCGGTCATATGCAGCGGGAGTTCGGCGATGAGGAATACATGAAATATCTGGATGCTATTTCTGCTCATGATACGCACGCCGGGTATTTTTCTATCGACAAAAAGGGCATGATGACCGACAGCAAGCTCAGTGATAAAAAAGCGGGAACCTCAGATGATATCGATGCGTATGATTTGATTATGAAGAACAAGGAATTGCTTCTCGACCGCGACCCGAAGCGGTCTCCCGTGCGGTTTATCTTTTCTCATTCGGCACTGCGGGAAGGTTGGGATAATCCGAATGTTTTCCAAATCTGTACCTTAAAGCAGAGCAGCAGTGAGGTACGAAAGCGTCAGGAAGTGGGACGGGGGCTGCGCTTGTGCGTCAATCAGGATGGAGAACGCATGGATGCCGCCGTGTTAGGAAATGACGTTCAAAATGTCAATATCCTTACGGTAATTGCCAGCGAAAGCTACGAGAGCTTTGCCAAAGGACTTCAAACAGAGATGGCTGATGCCGTCGCAGATCGGCCTGTAGCGGTAACGGCTGAGTTGTTCAAAGGTAGAGTTATCGTAGATGCAAGAGGCAATGAGCAGGTTGTGGATGGAAATACAGCGGCGGCTATCTTTGAGGATTTGATTTTCAATGGATATGTTAAGCGCGGTAGTTTGACTGATAAATACTATACTGACAAAGCGAATGGTGACGTCAAGGTTGCAGAAGAAGTTGCCGATTGCCGAGATGCGATCATCGACATCCTTGATTCGGTCTATGATAGCCGCGCCATGATGCCGGAAAATGCCCGCGACAAAAACGTAGAGCTGCAAGTGGACCCGGAAAAGCTGGCTATGCCGGAGTTTAAAGCCCTTTGGCAGCGAATCAGCTCTAAATCCGTCTACGTCGTAGATTTTGATACGGAAGAACTCGTGCGGAAATCTATTAGTGCTCTCAATAGGGATCTTCATGTTCCTAAGATATTTTTCAAGGTAGAAACGGGAACTATGGAGGAAATCAAGTCCAAGGACGAACTGCTCAGCGGCGAGTCCTTCATAAAATCGCGGTCCTACACGTATAACGGCAGCAAGCGGATTCATGCCAACAGCAGCGTGAAATACGACCTGGTCGGAAAATTAGTAGGCGAAACAGGACTGACGAGGAAAGCCGTTGTGGAAATACTAACTGGGATTGAAAAGTCTGTCTTCGATCAGTTTAAATACAACCCGGAAGAGTTTATTATCAAGGCGGCGGGGTTAATCAATGATGAAAAAGCTACGGCGATCATTCAGCACATTGCCTATCATATGCTGGATGAACGCTATGATACGGATATTTTCACCGAACCGACAATCAAAGGCAAGCTAGGGTCAAATGCCATGAAGGCGCAGCGTCATCTCTATGACCATATCGTCTACGATTCTACGAATGAAAGAGATTTTGCTGCTGATTTAGATACGAACAGCGATGTGGCAGTCTATGTGAAGCTGCCGGACAGCTTCTACATTGCTACGCCCGTAGGAAAATATAACCCTGATTGGGCTATTGCCTTTTATGAGGGGACGGTCAAACATATCTACTTTGTAGCGGAAACGAAAGGTTCCATGCGGTCTATGGAACTGCGTTTAATTGAAGAATCAAAGATTCACTGCGCTAGGGAACATTTCAAAGCGATCAGCGGAAATAATGTCGTCTATGATGTAGTAGACAGCTATCAGGCATTGCTGGAAAAGGTCATGAAATAAAAAATGAGCTTCAGTTGATTCCTTTTTGGAAATTGACTGAGGCTCGTTCTTTTTTTATAGGAGATTACCCGTTATTATAGCAGTTGAAATGGTGCGTTACGGAGAGAATATATCAGGATACTCCAAAACTACACCATAATGGTGTTGATTGAGTTGACAAGCCATGCTATAATAATATAAACGATAATTACTATACGTTGATGGTACTGCCTGCATGATGCAGGTGTGACATAGGAGAAGGAGTGAATCATCATGAAAATAGAAGAAGGTACGATCTTATCGATTGAAGAAGACGGCCTTGCCGAAGTAAAGGTCGGCCGCCATTCGGACTGCATGGCCTGTGGCGCTTGTCCCGGCGCGGAACACATCGTCGTCAAGGCGCTGAATCCTATCGGCGCGGAAGTGGGGCAGCACGTCAAATTTGAAGTGCGAGAAGTCAACATCGTCATTGGAGCCTTTGTCTGCTTTATCATGCCCCTTATCGTCGCCGGCCTCGGAGCCGTCGCCGGTCACTGGATTGGCCTTTCCCAAGGCATGGATGCCATGCAGGCTGCGATTGTCGGCGGTATCGTCGGGTTTCTTATCGGCGTTGTCGGCGTCAAGCTGTTTGACCGGTCCTTGACGAACGATATCAACGCCAAGCCGAAGATCATCGAAGTCTGCCGCTAACTATTTCATCATACTGCGTAAAAATCCGTATGGGACGACGTGTTCCATACGGATTTTTTTTGTATCAGTTTGTCAGCGAATCTTTCAGCTCGAGCTGCGTGCCGTCTTGCAACTGGACGGCAGTAATGGAAATGCTGCTTTGCAGTCCTTCCAGCGTCGCCATGCGGAGCAGCTCGGCCTGGGCCGGAACGGCGGCGTTCAGCCGGAACTGGCTGGTATGAGCTTTGCCGTCGGCGTAGATGGCTATGCGTATGGGCGCGGAGAAGAGGACCGTCGAGTCGGCGCGGCGCAGCTCGTACCGGCCTTTGGCTTCCCGGAGGGTTTCCTTGCCCTGTGCGGACAGCTTCGGCGTGTATTGGATGCGCAGGTATGTATCCTGCTCCGTGCTGCCGCGAACGACGGAAGCGGAGAGGCTTGTAATCTGGACGAGGGAATCGATGCGCTGGGAAACGGGCCGGTTGGCCGCTGCCAAGGCTGCTTCAGAGGCCTGCTGCAATTCCTGTACGACGGCGTCCGGGTCGGCAAAGGCGACGACGCGCCACTGGCGGGCCGATACCTTTTCCAGCTGAAAGGTAATGGGAATCGACGCTTGCAGCGAATCGTTATAAAAGGAGGCCGTAAGCTGGGCGTAGCCCGAGCCGTCCTGGCGGCTCCACGACGATGATTCATAGCGCCAGTCCGAGGCGGGAAGGAGCAGGCCCGCCTGGTTTCCCATGTCGGCAAGGACCTTTCGCGCGTTTTCCAGCCGGGCTTCGTCTGAATCGCCGGCGAGGAGGGTCTGGCAGGCGTGGATGAACTCGCCTTTCACGGGCAGAAGCAGGGCGCGGGACGCCGCTGTTTGGCCTTGCTGCCGGCGAATCAGGCTGTCGAACAGCTGGCCGGCCAGCGCGTCCTCGTCTGCTGAGAGGGACAAGGCTTCGCTGTCACCGTCCTGGGCGGCGGCGACGATACGGGAAAAGGAATACTCCGGCGTAGCCTTGTATATCGTTTCATAGGACAGGCAGGCTGTGCCAATGCAGGCGACGGCCGCAGCGGCGGCTGCCAGTATTTTTATATCCGGTTTGGGAATAGACGATAATTTCATAGCCATTTCCTTCTTTGCATAGAATGCGGTATGGCTCTCATTATAGCATAAAAAAGGAAAAAACGTCGGTTTTCTCGAATATAGTTAAGAGAACAAGCGTTATACGGAAGGATGTGACCAGTTGTGATTACGCTGCATGACAAGACAAACGGCAAGACATATACTCTCAAAGAAGGAACGACGCTGCTGCAGCTTTGCTCCGAGCATTATGGCGACGCGGAGCCCCGCATTGCGGCGGCGCTATATAATAATGAATTTGTAGGCTTGCAGACGAAGGTAGGGAAAGACGGAGATATTTCCTGGTTTTCCATGGCGACGCTGGAAGGCAATCAATGCCTCGTCCGCACGGCCATCATGCTGCTCGTGCGGGCTGTCAGCGATTTATACCCGCAGGGAAAGGTGTTTGTAAAGCACGCCCTGCGCAAGTCGCTGTACTGCGAGCTGGATATCGGCCATACCGTGACTTATCGGGACGTCGAATCGATTAAGCGGCGCATGCAGGAAATCGTCGCCCAAGACGAGCCTATTACGCAAGTCGTCCTCAGCGCGGAAACGGCTATGGACATGTGCCGCAACCGCCACATGGAACGGGAAGCGGAGCTGCTGCGCCACGTTGGCCTCAAGACCGTCATGACCTATCAGTGCGGCCAGGTCTTCGATTACTACATGGGGCCGATGCTGCCGAGCATGGGCTATTTGACCTGCATTAACCTGCGTTCCTACGCGCCGGGCGTCATCTTGGAAACGCCGAAGGTAGATAATCCCAATGAGCTGCCGCCGTACAAGGAAATTCCCAAGATGGCCCGCTTATTTTTAGATGCAGAAGAATGGGGGCGTATCGTCCGCTGTCAGTACGTTTCTGATTTAAACCGCTATATTGCCGACGAAACGATTCAGGATATCGTCGATATGGCCGAAGCGCTGCAGGAAAAAAAGCTGGCTGAAATTGCCGATTACATCGTCCGCCAGCGGCCGAAGATCAAGGTCATCCTCATCGCCGGCCCGTCGTCGGCGGGCAAGACGACGTTCTGCAAGCGATTGACGACGCAGCTCCGCGTCGTAGGGCTGCGGCCTGTCAAGATATCACTGGACGATTACTTTTACAACCGCGAGGACACGCCGAAAAATCCCGACGGCAGCTACGATTTTGAATCCCTGCGGGCCATTGACATCCCTTTGTTTAACCAGCAGATCGACGAACTGCAGCAGGGCCGCGACGTCTGCCTGTCCCGCTTTGATTTCGTGAGCGGCAAGCGCTATTTCGACGAAAAGCCCGTCCATCTGGAGCCGGAGCAGCCCATCGTCGTCGAAGGGCTCCATGCCCTGAACGATTCGCTGACGTATATGCTGCCGCGGTACGAAAAATATAAGATCACCCTGGGCGTGCTGACGCAGATACGCATCAACGACCACAACCGCATTTCGACGGCAGACACGCGGATTATCCGCCGTATGGTACGGGACCAGCAGTTCCGCAACCGCGGCCCCTTGGATACGATGGACATATGGGCCGACGTGCGCCGTGGCGAAGAAGTGAATATTTACCCCTATCAGGAAGACGCTGATACGATTTTCAACACGGCTCTGCCGTACGAGCTGTCCGTGCTGAAGCCCTACGCCGAGCCCCTGCTGCGCTCCATTGACAAGGAAAGCTCCCATTATGCCGAAGCGCAGCGGCTGCTGAAATTCCTGAACCCCTTCAAGGGACTGGATGCGTCCGTCGTTCCCAGCAATTCTCTCCTGCGGGAATTTATCGGCCCTGAACGGAAACAGCCCTGACAGAACGGCGGGATTCCGGCTTTTTCCGGCCTTCCGGCGATTCCCTAAAAATATATTGACAAAGCATTTACAGATAGATATAATAGTAAAGTCGAGGTAGAAATATGAAACTACAAGTCGAAGAAGCACTAAAGGAGGAAGGAAGGAAAGTTCCTTTTTCCTTTCAAAAGCCGGCTGCCGATTTAGGTGATGTAGACGCTTTTCCTTGGAAAAACCATGTTGTGGCTGTGGAAGGCGCGTTCTGGTCCGATGGCACGCACATCGTCGTCAAAGGAACAGTTCGTACATCCGGCATGTATGCATGCAGCCGCTGTCTGATGCCGGTATCGGTGGATCGGAATGCAACACTGTCTGAAGTCTATGGTACGGAAGCAGAGCTTCCTGATGACGTATTGCCTTATAACGGGGAATACATCGATTTGACGGAGACAATTAGAGAAACGTTGATCCTCAGCGAGCCCATGAAGGTGTTGTGCCAGCCTGACTGCAAGGGCCTGTGCCCGCAGTGCGGCGCAAACCTGAATGAAGGACCCTGTAGTTGTCCTACCGACAGGATCGACCCGAGACTCGCCGTCTTGGGGGATTTATTAAAATCAAAGCACTAAAATACGTACCATGGTTTAAGGAGGTGCAGAACATGGCAGTACCAAAGAACAGATTGTCCCAGACTCGTCAGAAAATGCGTCGTGCAAACTGGAAGCTGACAGCGCCGGGTTTCGTTGAATGCCCGCAGTGCCACGAAGCAGTAATGCCCCATCATGTATGCCCCACTTGCGGCTTCTATAAGGGCAAACAGGTTGTTAACAACACAACAGCTGAATAAGAGTATGAAATAAAAAGAGCGTCCGTAAGGGCGCTCTTTTTGGCAATGCCATGGAAAATACGGCGGCAGCTCTATGACGGGCAGGCCGATTCATGGTATAATAAACGGTACAGCTTTCGTAGTGAAAGGAAGGATATTCATGCGGGCCATGGGAATAGACCCGGGAACGGCCATCTGCGGCTTCGGCATCGTCGACGCCCAGGGAAGCCGTCTTACACCGGTTACATACGGAACGATTCAAACGACGCCGGACCACAGCGACGGCGAACGCCTCGTGACTATCTTTGAAGGGCTGAACGAGCTGTACGCTAAGTATAAGCCCGATATTATCGGCGTAGAACAGCTGTTTTTCAACCGCAACGTCACGACGGCTATTACCGTCGGCCAGGCTCGCGGCATCATTCTCCTGACGGCGCAGCAGGCCGGCATTCCCTTGCTGGAATTTACGCCGCTGCAGGTAAAGCAGGGCGTGACGGGCTACGGCCGGGCGACGAAGGAGCAGGTCATCGATATGACCATGCGCCTGCTGGGCATTCGCGAGAAAATCAAGCCGGACGATGCGGCCGACGGGCTGGCGATGGCCATTTACGCCATCTATTCCAGCCATTCGCAGCGTTTGAAAAGGACGGTGCAGTTATGATTGGGTATGTCAAGGGGATTGTGACGCATATATTCCGCGATTCCTGTTTTGTCGACGTCCACGGCGTCGGCTACCGCGTGTCCATTCCGGCGTCGACGATGGACAAACTGGTGCTGAATCGGGAAATCACCTTGTTTACGTATATGAGCGTCCGTGAAGACGCCATCGTATTATATGGATTTGCCACGCAGGATGAATACGACTTGTTCATGCTGCTGATTAGCGTAAACGGCGTAGGGCCGAAGGTGGCCTTAGGCATTCTGAGCGCCGCCAGTCCCGACGGGTTCCGCCTGGCCGTGCATCAGAAGAATATGAAGGTACTGACGAAGATGCCCGGCATCGGCAAGAAAACGGCGGAGCGCATCGTGCTGGAGCTGCACGATAAAATCGGCCCAGTTGGAGACGGCGCGGCGGCCGCTGAAGACGGCGGCCTGGAAAGCATGCCTCAGGGCATTGCCTCGGACGCCTTGGCGGCGCTGACCAGCCTGGGCTATTCCTCCCAGGAAGTACTTCCTGCTATTGAAGCCAAGGCTGGCCAGTGCCGGACCGTAGAGGAACTGCTGAAAGCCGTATTGCAGGCATTGGGAAGCAGGAGGTAAGACGTGGAAGAACATCGCATTGTGGAGACAGGCCCGATTGCGGGAGATTCCTGGCAGTACAGCCTGCGTCCCCACTATTTAAAAGAATATATAGGACAACAGAAGGTTAAACAGAACTTGGAAGTCTTTATCCAGGCGGCAAAGCTGCGGCAGGAAGCGCTGGATCACGTGCTGCTGTACGGCCCGCCTGGGCTGGGCAAGACGACGATGGCCGGCATCATCGCCAATGAGCTGGGCGTCAACCTGCGCATTACGTCGGGGCCGGCTATCGAGCGGCCCGGCGATTTGGCGGCTCTGCTGACGAACTTGCAGGAGCGGGACTTGCTGTTTATCGACGAAATACACCGCTTGTCCCACAGCGTGGAAGAAGTGCTGTACGCGGCGATGGAAGACTATGCTCTGGACATCGTCATCGGCAAGGGGCCAAGCGCCCGGTCGGTGCGCATCGACCTGCCGCCCTTTACCCTCGTCGGTGCGACGACCCAGGTCGGACGCCTGGCGCCGCCGCTGCGCGACCGCTTCGGCGTCATCTGCCGGCTGGAATTTTACCGGCCCGAAGAGCTGGTGCTGATTATCAAGCGGACTGCCGATATTTTGAACGTAGAAATCGACGATGCCGGCGCGTTGGAAGTGGCGCGCCGCTCGCGGGGCACGCCGCGAATTGCCAACCGCCTGCTGAAGCGGGTCCGCGATTTCGCTCAGGTAGCCGGCGAGCAGACGATTTCATCGGCTTTGGCCGGAAAAGCCTTGGACCGGCTGGAGGTCGACGCCTGCGGCCTGGACCGGACGGATCGGCGGGTCTTGCAGGTCATCATTGAAAAATTCGGCGGCGGCCCTGTCGGCCTCGATACGATCGCCGCGGCGATCAGCGAGTCCGTCGACGCCGTCGAAGACGTGTACGAACCCTTCCTCATGCAGCTCGGATTTTTGAACCGCACGCCGCGGGGGCGGGTTGTAACGGAGGCGGCTTACGCCCATCTGGGATTGCCGTCGCCGTCGGAAGGCAAAGGCTCTTCGTTATTTTAGGAGGTATATATGGCGAAAACCTTAATTTTAATCGGCGCGTTGTTTATTGCGGCCGGCTTTGTCTGGCTGGCGCTGGAGCACATCGGCGTAAGCCGTTTTCTAGGCAACCTGCCCGGCGATTTGAATTTTACGAAGGGAAACGTATCCTTTCATTTCCCCATCGTAACCTGCCTCATCATCAGTGTCGTGCTGACCCTCATTTTGAATATATTTTTCCGTCATTAACAGGAGGGAAGATTTATGATTAAAACGCGACTACTTCGCGTCCTCGCCGCGGCGGCTTTATTTGTCTGCCTGACGGCGACGGCTTTCTGCGCCGGCTCGGACCAGACGCTGCGCATCGGCATCCGTGAAGGGAGCAAATCTGTATCCATCATCGGAACTCAGGGAGCGGCCGTTTATAAAAACGGCTCCTTGTGGAAAAAGGTTGGGGCGAACAAGCCGGTTAAGGTAGAACTTAAGGGAAAAGACCTCGTTGTCAACGGCTCGAAGAGCAAGGGCGCCGTGTCGGTACGGCCCTTGAAAAAGGGCGTCGTCAAGCTGACTGACGGCTATTTGTACCGCGGCTCCATCGAGTGCATGCAGCCGTCGAAGGCTTCGGGAATCACCGTAGTCAACGTCGTGCCCCTGGAGCAGTATTTATACGGCGTCGTCGGCAAGGAAATGTCGCCGTCGTGGAGCTCCGAAGCACTGAAAGCCCAGGCCGTCGCGGCCCGGACCTACGCCGTGTATCATAAGAACTCCTTCCGCAACAAGGGCTTCGATATGACTGACGATACGCGCAGCCAGGTTTACGCCGGCATCAACGGCGAATCACCGTCTATTATCAGTGCCGTCGATGCGACGAAGGGCGAAATCCTGACGTATAAGGGCAAGCCCATCGAGGCGATTTTCTGCGCCACTGCCGGCGGCTGGACGGAACACAGCGAAAACGTGTGGGGCAATTACGTGCCTTACCTGCGGGGCGTCGTCGATAGAAGCGAAAAGATGCCGTCCTACAGCTGGACTGTGACGACGACGCCGGAAAAGCTGGCGGCAAACCTGAAAGCAGCCGGTAAAAACGTCGGCAAGATAAAGTCCATTACCCTGTCGCCCTTGGGCAAGCGGCCCATGGATGTGTCCGACCGCGGCGTGTCCGGCCGCGTCCTGTCCATGACGATTCAGGGTTCGTCGGGAAGCATCAGGCTGACGGGCAACGCCTTCCAGTCCATCATGGGACTCAAGAGCACCTTGTTTGACATTTATCAGGGAGCGGAAAAGAAGCAGAAAGACAGTAAGAAAGAGAATAAGAAAAAATCGTCCCGCAAGATGACCTTTAAAATTAAAGACAAGAAGCCCATTACGATTTACGGCTTCGGCTGGGGCCACGGCCTGGGGATGAGCCAGTACGGCGCATACCAGATGGCCCAGGAACAGAAAAACGCCAAGAATACGTACCGCAAGATACTGCAGCATTACTATACGGGCGTAAAGCTTGACAAGATAGATTAAGGAGACAGTACGTTGAAACTCAGTGATTTTTATTATGATTTGCCAAAAGAATTGATTGCCCAGCACCCGGCAGAGCAGCGGGATCACGCCCGCCTCATGCTGTACGACCGGCAGAGCGGGGCTGTGGAACACAAGCATTTTTACGATTTGATCGACGAGCTCCATCAGGGCGACGTCCTGGTATTTAACGATTCCCGGGTCATTCCGGCCCGCCTGTACGGGAAAAAGTCGCCGACAGGCGGCAAGGTCGAAGTGCTGCTGCTGACGCCCGTCGGCGAGGACACGTGGGAAGTGCTGGTCAAGCCGGGGAAACGGGCCCTGCCCGGGGCGGTTATCGAGTTTCCCGAAGGCCTGACCTGTCAGATACTGGACCGTACGGACTTCGGTGGCCGCATCGTTAAATTTGAATACGACGGCGTATTCGACGATATTATCGACAAGATCGGCGAAATGCCCCTGCCGCCGTACATTCACGAAAAGCTGGAAGATCCCGACGAATACCAGACTGTATACGCCCGCGAACGGGGCTCGGCGGCGGCGCCGACGGCAGGGCTCCATTTCACGGACGAGCTGCTGGAACGCATCAAGGCCAAGGGCGTGGAGCTGGTCTTCGTTACGCTGCACGTCGGCTTGGGGACGTTCCGGCCCGTAGAAGAGGAAAACATCGAAGACCACGAAATGCACAGCGAATTTTACAGCATTACGGAAGAAGCGGCCCAGACGATTAACCGGGCGAAGGCTGAAGGCCGGCGCATCGTAGCCGTCGGCACGACGTCTATACGGACGCTGGAAAGCGCCGGTACGACGGGCGTGCTGCAGGCCGGATCGGGCTGGACGAATATTTTCATCTATCCCGGCTACACCTTCCACATCGTCGACGCGCTGGTCACGAATTTCCACCTGCCCGAGTCGACGCTCCTCATGCTCATCAGCGCTATGTCTACGAGAGAAAAAATCTTAAAGGCGTATGAAATTGCCGTGCAGGAAAAATACCGTTTCTTCAGCTTCGGCGACGCCATGTTTATACGATAGGAGGACACGACGTTGGTTATTACTTACGAACTGCAGGCCGAATGCGACGGCGCCAGAGCCGGCATCCTGCGCACTCCTCACGGAACCTTCAAGACGCCTATGTTTATGCCCGTAGGCACGCAGGCGACGGTCAAGACCTTGTCGCCGGAAGAGCTGTACGACATGGGCGCCCAGGTCATCCTGAGCAATACGTATCACCTGTTCCTGCGGCCCGGCGAAGACCTGGTCAAGGAAGCCGGCGGCCTGCACAAGTTTATGAACTGGAAGCAGGCTATCCTGACGGACAGCGGCGGATTTCAAGTATTCAGCCTGGGGCAGATGCGCAAGATTACGGAAGAAGGCGTAACCTTCCGCTCTCATTTGGACGGCTCGAAGAAATTCCTGTCGCCTGAAGTATCTATGGACGTGCAGATGGCCCTTAATTCTGATATCGCCATGGCCTTCGACGAGTGCATCCCGTACCCTTCGGACTACGACTACACCCTCCATTCGACGGAGCGGACGAGCCGCTGGGCCAAGCGCTGCCTGGATCACCACCATAGCGATACGCAGGGCTTGTTCGGCATCGTCCAGGGCGGCATGTATGTGGACCTGCGCCGCAAGAGCTGTGAAGAATTAGTAGACATGAATTTTGACGGATATGGCATCGGCGGCTTGAGTGTTGGCGAATCTAAGGATATAATGTATGATATACTAGATCATACGACGCCCTACCTGCCGCAGACGAAAGCCCGGTACCTCATGGGCGTCGGCACGCCGGACTGCCTCGTCGAGGGCGTAGCCCGCGGCGTAGATATGTTCGACTGCGTCTTCCCGACGCGCGTAGCCCGCAACGGCATGGCCATGACCCATACGGGCCGGCTGACCGTGCGCAACGCAAAATACGCCAGGGATTTCTCGCCCATTGAAGAAGGCTGCGGCTGCTACACGTGCCGCAACTATACGCGGGCCTATATCCGCCATCTCTTCAAAGCGGAAGAACTGCTGGCGTACCGCTTAGTCAGCATTCATAATTTGTATTTCCTGCTGCAGTTTATGCGCGACATGCGCCAATCCATTCTGGACGGCACGTTCCGCCAGTTCCGGCAGGAATTTTGGAAGCGATATCAAGATGCATAATATTTCGTATCTTGCATATATACCATATCACTAAATGTTGGAGGTGAATACAGTGGACATGATGGAACAGTTAAACGCCTTTTGGCCGATTATCCTCATGGTAGTCATTTTCTATTTCATGCTTTGGCGTCCGCAGAAAAAGCAGCAGAAACAGCGCCAGGAAATGCTGAACAGCCTGAAAGCAGGAGTTAAGATTATCACTGCCGGAGGTATTTACGGCACGATCGTATCTCTTCACGACGAATATCTCGTCATCCGCGTAGCCGATAAGGTAGAAATCAAGATTACGCGCAACGCCGTCAACCAGGTCTTGGGAAAGCAGGATCGGTCGGAAGGGAAGAAATCCAAAAAGGCGGAAAAGAAAGCTGATCCGAAGCCTGTAGAAAAAGGGGCGGAAGCAAAACAGGCCGACGCAACGCCGGCAGAACCGAAGGCTGCCGAACCAGCACAGGCTGAAACAGCAGCTCCGGCTGAAGAAAAGAAAACTGAAGAATCGCAGGACGCGAAGTAACACCTTTGAAAAGCCATGAATGACCGGCTCCGCGCCATTTCTGGGAGGGCCGGTTCATGGCCTTTTTGCATGGGCCGGCGAAGGCCGGGCCTTGGGGAAGCATGATGAAGCAGACGGCGGAACGCCGCCGTTTATAGTATAGAATACTGTATTTATAAGAGGAGGGAAACCTGTTGCGGACCCGTAATATGATAAAGTTTTTTGGGGCGGTCGCCATTATATTGGGCGTGTTCCTGACCTTCATTTATCCGCTGGCCAACTCGATTAAACAGGGCCTGGATTTGCAGGGCGGCACGCATATCGTCCTGGAAGCGGAAGATACGCCCGATGCGCCGGTCACGGAAGACTCGCTGAACCGCGCCGTCTCCATCGTCGAACGGCGTATTAATGAAATGGGCCTGACGGAACCGCTGGTGCAGAAGGAAGGCGCCCGCCGCATCATCGTTGAGTTGCCCGGCGAAAAGAATCCGGAAAAAGCCATCGAAACGATCGGCAAGACGGCCGTCATGGAATTTAAAGACGAAAGCGGCGCGACGCGCCTGACCGGTAAGGATTTGAAAACGGCGAAGGAACAAATCGAAAACGGAAACCAGAACGTCGTCGCCATTGAATTTACCGACGAAGGCGCCGACAAGTTCGCCGATTTGACGGCGGCCAACGTAGGCCATAAAATCGCCATCTTGCTGGACGGCGAAGTATTGACGGCTCCCGTCGTCAACGAACCGATTACCGGCGGCAAGGCCGTCATCACCGGCAGCCGTACGCTGGAAGAAGCTAAAAATCTGGCAATTCTGCTCCGTTCCGGTGCATTGCCTGTCAAGCTGAAGGTCATGGAAGTGCGGACTATCGGGCCGAGCCTGGGCCAGGACTCGAAGATTAAGAGCGAAAAGGCCTTTGCCATCGGCATCGTCCTGATCATGATTTTCCTGGTCGTCGTATATCGCATGTCCGGCATCGTCGCCAACGTAGCCCTGCTGGTATACGTCCTGATCCTGCTGTCTATTTTGAAATACCTCGACGCGACGCTGACCCTGCCTGGCATTGCGGGGATCATCCTGTCCATGGGCTTTGCCGTCGACGCCAATATACTGATCTTCGAACGATTTAAGGAAGAAGTGCTCGTAGGGAAGACCTTGCGAACGTCGATGGAGGCTGGATTTAAGCGGGCCTTCCATACGATTCTCGACGCCAACGTATCGGTTATGATCGCAGCTATCGTCCTCATCGTCATGGGGGCCGGCACGGTCAAAGGCTTTGCCGTCAACCTGGCCTTGGGCCTCATCGTCAGCATGTTTACGGCTATTATCGTCAGCCGTTCCCTGCTGACCTGGTTCATTAACACGAATCTCCTCACCAATCCGTGGTTCTATGGATTGAACCGCAAGGTGCCGGAACACATGCTCAAAAAGGGGGGACGGAAATGAGTTTTGATATTGTAGCCCATAAGAAATGGTGGTTTACCCTGTCGTCCGTCCTGGTCGTCCTGAGCGTCATCTCCATCTTTATCAACGGCTTTAACTTCGGCATCGACTATACGGGCGGTACGATTTTGGACTTGCAGTTCAAGCAACCCGTCACGGTCGCCCAGGTGCGCGAAGTCATCGACGACTCCAATATGAATTTGGAAAACAGCGTCATCCAGCTGTCGGGCGTAACGGATCAGGAATCGTCCCAGGAAGTGATGATCCGCATGCGCAATCTGGAAAGCGACGAAAGCAAGGCCATTTCCGATCAGCTCAACGAAAAGCTGGGCGGAGCGGAAGTGAAGCGTATCGAATCGGTCGGCGCCGTCATCGGCTCGGAAGTCACGAAAAATGCCGTGACCAGCCTGGCCGTGGCCTTTATCGCCCTGGCGGCCTATATTTCCTTCCGCTTTGAATATAAGATCGCCATTTCGGCTATCGTATCCATCCTCCATGACTTGATCATGGTATTGGGCTTTTTCTCCTTCTTCCAGCTGGAAATCGACGCCTCCTTCCTGGCGGCTATCCTGACGGTCGTCGGCTACTCCATGAACGAAGCCGTCGTCATCTTCGACCGCGTCCGCGAAAACACGAGGACCCACCGCCGCACGGATACGTATGAAAAGCTGGCTCACGACAGCATTTCCCAGAGCATCCACCGCAGCATCTACACGCTGACGACGGTACTCTTCGCCTGCGGCGCCCTCCATTTCTTCGGCGGCGAATCGACGAAGAATTTCTCCCTGGTCATGCTCATCGGCTTCATCAGCGGCGCCTACTCGTCCATCTGCGTAGATACGTCCCTGTGGGTCGTATGGAAAAATTATACGGCAAAGAAGCACGGTTCGAAGCGTGTTGTTCATGAAGAAAAAGAGGAAATAGAAGAAAATTAAATATATACGGATAACCAATGGTAATCCATTCAAGCATTATAGGTTAGGTATAAACCAGTACCAATGTAAGGAGTTCTTACATTGGTACTGGTTTATTTTTTTTGGAATAAATCGCTGAACTCAGTTGTTTTGCTTTTCATTTGGGCTTCTTTCATATAAAGAATACAGATGATAAGGTACAATAAGTTTCGCAAAAATAAAAAGAGACATGGCTTACAGAACTCTGGTAGAATGAAGTCGCGACACACCATTCTGAAAGGAGCAAGCAAACCATGTCTGAAAAGATTGTACAGCTTAACGAGGAAGTAATCAAGGGACAGCTCAAGGATCTTGTGCGTGGCAGCGTAGAGGAGACTCTCAACGAGCTGCTGGAGGCCGAGGCGGAGAAACTGACTCAGGCGGCCCGATACGAGCGCAATGAGAAGCGTCAGGGCTATCGCAGCGGCCACTACAGGCGCAGCCTCACTACCACTTCCGGGGACGTTACCCTCAAGGTACCCAAGCTCAAAGGGATTTCCTTTGAGACCGCCATTATTGAGCGGTATCGCCGCCGTGAAAGCAGCGTAGAAGAAGCCCTCATCGAGATGTATCTGGCCGGTGTATCCGTCCGGCGTGTGGAAGACATTACAGAGGCGCTGTGGGGCAGCAAAGTGTCGCCCTCAACCATCAGTGAACTGAATAAGAAGGCATATGTCCACATTGAGGATT